>NZ_AJQF01000068.1:0-29314 GCF_000261705.1 Bradyrhizobium genomosp. III
ACGGTCCGTATGACGATTTCATCCAGATCGACGCGCCCGTGAACAAGGGCAATTCCGGCGGTCCCGCTTTCGACACCAACGGCGAGGTGATGGGCGTCAACACCGCGATCTACTCGCCCTCCGGCGGCAGCGTCGGCATCGCGTTCTCGATTCCGGCGAGCACCGTCAAGAGCGTGGTCGCCCAGCTCAAGGACAAGGGCTCGGTCAGCCGCGGCTGGATCGGTGTGCAGATTCAGCCTGTCACCTCCGACATCGCCGACAGCCTCGGCATGAAGAAGGCCGAAGGCGCGCTGGTGGCGGAGCCTCAGGCCAACGGTCCGGCCGCGAAGGCCGGCATCGAGTCCGGTGACGTGATCACCGCGGTCAACGGCGAGTCCGTCAAGGACGCCCGCGAGCTTGCCCGGACCATCGGTGGCATGGCGCCCGGCGCGACCGTGAAGCTCAACGTGCTGCACAAGGGCCAGGACAAGGTCGTGAACATGACGCTCGGCCAGCTGCCGAATACGGTCGAGGCCAAGGCCGACAACGACAATGATAGCGGCAAGGGTGCGAGCAAGGGCACCGACGTGCCCAAGCTCGGCATGACCGTTGCCCCCGCCAATTCGGTGGCCGGCGCCGGCAAGGAAGGCGTCGTGGTCACCGAGGTCGATCCGAAGAGCGCCGCGGCCGAGCGCGGTTTCAAGGAAGGCGACGTGATTCTCGAAGTCGGCGGCAAGAGCGTGGCCACCGCCGGCGAAGTCCGCGACGCCATCAACATGGCGCGGACCGACAACAAGAACAGCGTCCTGATGCGCGTGAAGAGCGGCGGCCAGTCGCGCTTCGTCGCGGTGCCCCTCGCCAAGGGCTGAGGCTTCAGGAGGCCTACGAGATGAAGGGTGTCGCCGGCATCAGTCGCCCCCGCCGACGGCGCCCTTCGGGGAAGCAGCGCAACGTTCGCTTCCCCTCTCTACCTTCCGGTGGAATTACGCCCCCCTCCGTCGGAAGGCCTAGGGCGGTGAGGTCCCCCCAGCTTCACCGCCCGCCTTTTTCTCGATGCCAGAGTCTCCCACTCGGCTTGCATGCGATTGCCGCTCGCGCCATGTTTAGAGAAGGTTGACCTCCTTGACCGCCGCCGAACGCACGATGCGCCTCCTCATCATTGAAGACGACCGCGAATCCGCCGACTACCTCGTGAAGGCGTTTCGCGAGGTCGGACACATTGCCGACCACGCCGCCGACGGCGAGGAAGGCCTCGCCATGGCCGAGAACGGCGATTACGACGTGCTGGTGGTCGACCGCATGCTGCCCAAGCGCGACGGCCTGTCGCTGATCGGTGCGCTGCGCGACCAGGACAACACCACGCCGGTGCTGATTTTGTCCGCGCTCGGACAGGTCGACGACCGCATCAAGGGCCTGCGCGCCGGCGGCGACGACTATCTGCCAAAGCCCTATTCCTTCGCCGAGCTGCTGGCCCGGGTCGAGGTGCTGTCGCGCCGCCGCGGGGGACCTGCCGAGGACACGCTCTACCGCGTCGGCGATCTCGAGCTCGACCGGCTCTCCCACCGCGTCGCCCGCGGCAAGGACGAGCTGACGCTGCAGCCGCGCGAATTCCGCCTGCTCGAATATCTGATGAAGCATGCCGGCCAGGTGGTGACGCGCACCATGCTGCTCGAGAACGTCTGGGACTATCATTTCGATCCGCAGACCAACGTGATCGACGTGCACATTTCGCGGCTGCGCTCCAAGATCGACAAGGGCTTCGAGCGGCCGCTGCTGCACACGATCCGCGGCGCCGGGTACATGATCCGTGACGGCATTCGGTAAACTCGTCCGCACCACGGCGTTCCGGCTGACGCTGGTCTATCTGCTGCTGTTCGCGATGTTCGCGGCCTCGCTGCTGGCCTATTTCGCCTGGAATACGCGGCGGTTGATCACCGAGGAGATCACGCAGACGGTCAATGCCGAGACCTCGGAGATCTCCGAGATCTACGGCCGCCGGGGGCTGCGCGGCCTCGTGCTCGCGATCGAGTATCGGGCGCTGCGCCCGGGCGCCAACCTCTATCTCGTGACCACGCCGACCGGGCAGGCGATCGCCGGCAATGTCGGCTCGCTGGCACCCGGTGTGATGGCGACCCGCGGCTGGTCGGAGACGGCCTACCGGCGCATCGAGGACGCCGATGATCGCGACCATCGTGCGCTCGTGCGCGTCACCGAACTCGAGAACGGCTTCCGGCTTCTGATCGGCCGCGACCTCGCCGAGCGGCGTCGCCTGTTCGGCATCGTCGCCAAGGCGGCGCAATGGTCGATCCTGATCGTCGTCGTGCTCGGTCTCGGCGGCGGCATCTTCGTCGCGCGCCGCGTGCTCCGGCGCATCGACGCGATGACCGGGACCGCGCAGCGCATCATGACCGGGGACCTCAGCGGGCGTCTTCCCGTGGGGCGTAGCGGCGACGAGCTCGACCGCCTCGCGGAAAACCTCAATGCCATGCTGGAGCGGATCGAGGCGCTGATGGCTGGCTTGAAGGAGGTCTCCGACAACATCGCCCACGACCTCAAGACGCCGCTGACGCGCTTGCGCAACCGCGCCGAGGAGGCGCTGGCGAAATCGGGCTGCGAAGCCGATTACCGCGCGGCGCTGGAGCGGACCATCGAGGAATCAGACGGTCTGATCCGCACCTTCAACGCGCTGCTGATGATCGCGCGCGCGGAGTCCGGGCAGGCGCGCGGCAACATGGATGATTTCGATGCGGCCGATGTCGCAAACGGCATCCACGAGCTCTACGAGCCACTGGCCGAGGACGACGGCATGACCTTGAAGGTCAGGTGCGAGCCGACACCGGTTCACGCCAATCGCGAGTTGATCAGCCAGGCGCTCGCCAATCTTGTCGAGAATGCGATCAAATACGGCAAGCCGGTCGCACAGACCGGTGGAACCGTGGTCAGCATGGATGCGAGGCCGATCACGATCGAGGCCAAACGCGACGGCGACAAGGTGCTGCTCAGCGTCACCGATCGCGGTCCCGGCATCCCCGAAGCCGATCGCGCGCATGCTGTCGAACGATTCGTTCGCCTGGAAGCGAGCCGCACGCTGCCGGGCTCGGGCCTTGGTCTCAGCCTCGCCTCTGCTGTTGCGACATTGCACGGCGGTGAGTTGAAATTGGGCGATGCCCAGCCCGGTCTCGTCGCCACGCTGGTGCTGCCCGCGCGCGCCGGGGCCGGCGACAGGGTTGCTCCGCCAATACCGGATGTGCCACAGAAGGTGGCATGAACCACTCCGCGCCGGGAAACGCGGACAAGCATGGTGAGAGGCTGGCCGCGCGCTTCGCGGAGGCTCCCCATATTGCCGCTTCCACAACCGACGAACGACGTCTTGAAAGCTGGCTGTCCGAGCTCGAGCCGGCCCAATCGGCGCGTCTCGAAACGCTGCTGGCGCATCCCTTTGCGCAGGATATCCTGGCAGGTATCGCGGAATTCTCGCCCTATCTGTTCGATCTGGTGCGCGCCGATGCCTTGCGCCTGATCCGGTTGCTCGAATGTGATCCGGATGCGCATCTGACGGCTCTGATCGCGGAGGCGAGGGGGGCGGTGCTCGCGGCCTCTGACGAGGGCGAGGTGATGGGGCTGCTTCGCCGCATGAAGGCCGAGGCCGCGCTCCTGACCGCCTTGTGCGACATCGGCGGGGTCTGGCCGGTGATGCGGGTGACGGCAGCGCTCACGGACGTCGCGGTGTCCTCGGTGCAGGCGGCGCTCCAGTACCTGCTGCGGCAGGAAGCCGCACGTGGCAAGCTCACGCCGCCCAATCCCGAGGCGCCCGAGGAAGGCTGCGGGCTGATCGTGCTCGCCATGGGCAAGATGGGCGCGGGCGAGCTGAACTATTCCAGCGACATCGATCTCATCGTGTTCTTCGATCCTGATGCCACGACGCTCGCGCCCGATATCGAGCCGCAGCCGTTCTTCGTCCGGGTCACGCAGGGGATGGCGCGCATCCTGCAGCAGCGCACCTATGACGGCTATGTGTTCCGCGTCGATCTGCGCCTGCGTCCCGATCCATCCTCGACGCAGGTCGCGATCTCCAGGGACGCCGCGCTGAACTATTATGAGCGGGAAGGGCGCACCTGGGAGCGCGCCGCGATGATCAAGGCGCGCGCCTGCGCCGGCGATGCCAAAGCGGGTGAAGCATTGCTGGCCGAGATCGCGCCTTTCGTCTGGCGCAAGCATCTCGACTTCGCCGCGCTCGCCGACGTCCACGACATGAAGCGGCAGATGCAGACCTATCGCGGCCAGAGCGAGGTCGCGGTGGAAGGGCATAATGTCAAGGTCGGTCGCGGCGGCATCCGCGAGATCGAGTTCTTCGCGCAGACCCAGCAATTGATCGCCGGCGGCCGCCATCCGGAATTGCGGGTGCGGCCGACGCTCAGGGCGCTCGACATTCTCGCGTCCAGGAACTGGATCACCCCTGCTGCGCGCGACGAGTTGACCATTGCGTATGAATTCCTGCGCCGGGTCGAGCATCGCCTCCAGATGATCGCCGACGAGCAGACCCACGCGCTGCCCGAAGACAAGGACGCGGTCGAGCGTTTTGCGCGCTTCTTCGGCTATACGGATCGCGAGGCCTTCGCGGGCGAGCTGCTGCGGCAGCTCAAGATCGTGCAGGGGCACTACGAAAAGCTGTTCGAAGGCGACGATCCGACCGGCACGGCCAGGCTGCCCGCGCTCGACTACAGCGCAGGCCCCGACGATCCGCGCCTGCTCCAGCATCTGGCGACGCTCGGGTTCAAGAAGCCGGCCGCCGTCGCGCAGACGGTGCGCGACTGGATCACCGGCGACTACCGCGTGTTCCGCAATGAGGCGACGCGCAGCGCCTTCGTCGAGTTCGTGCCGGCCCTGATCGAGGGCCTCGCCCATGCCGAGGAGCCGGATCGCGCCGTCGTGGCGTTCGATCAATTCCTTGGGGCGCTCCAGCGCGGTGGCCGGCTGATCACGCTGCTCGGCCAGAACCGCGAGCTCGTCGCGCTGGTGGCGCTGGTGCTCGGCGCTGCGCCGCGGCTCGGCGAGATGCTGGCGCGGCAGCCGCAGCTCATGGATGGCCTGATCGATCCGCGCTTCTTCGGCGCCATGCCGGACAGGCAGGAATTGTCGGGACGGTTAGCTGCGACCGTGCAGGATGCTGGCTCATACGAAGAGTTCCTCGATCGCCTGCGCCTGTTCGGGCAGGAGAGCCTGTTCCTGATCGGCACGCGCATCCTCTCCGGCACCGTGTCGGCGCAGCAGGCCAGCACGGCCTTTGCCGATGTCGCCGAAGGCATCGTCCACACCGTGCACGGCCTCGTTGCCGACCGCTTCGCGGCCCAGCATGGCCGGATCAAGGGACAGGAGACCGCGATCATCGCGATGGGCCGGCTCGGCAGCCGCGAGATGACGGCCTCGTCCGATCTCGACCTGATCCTGCTCTACGATTTCGACAGCGACAATCCGGACTCGGACGGACCGAAATCGCTGCAGGGCGCGCACTACTTCGCGCGCTTCACGCAGCGGCTGATCAGCGCGTTCACGACGCGCACCAATTACGGCGTGCTCTACGAGATCGACATGCGGCTGCGTCCTTCAGGCCGCGCCGGTCCCGTCGCCTCGAGCCTGGTCTCATTCGCGGATTACCAGGCCAACGAGGCCTGGACCTGGGAGCATATGGCGCTGACGCGGGCGCGCGTGGTGTCGGCTTCGCCCGAATTCCGGGAACGGATCGAGCGCGTCATTCGCGACGTCCTGACCCGTCGCCGCGATTCCGCCATCACCGCCAACGACGTCGCCGACATGCGGCGCGCCATCGCCCAGGAGAAGGGCGAGGCCGATTGCTGGGACCTCAAACATGCCGCCGGCGGCATGGTCGACATCGACTTCATCGCGCAATATCTGCAGCTCGTGCACGCTCACGACAAGCCGGAGATCCTCGACGTCAGCACGATGCAGGTGCTGGACAATGCATGCAGGCTCGGCGTCCTTCCGCAATCGGAGACCGAGATCTTGCGCGCCGCGGTGCGGCTCTATCACGACCTGACGCAGATCCTGCGGCTTTGCGTCAGCGACCGCTTCAAGCCTGAAACCGCCGGCACCGATCTGCAGCGTGTGATGGCGCGCGCCGGCGACGCGCCGGATTTCTCGTCGCTGGAGGCGCGTGTGAAGGAGACCCAGAGCGAGGTGCGGCGCGTGTTCAGGGCGCTGCTGGAAGGGACGTCGCCTTCAGCGAGCTGAGCGCCTGGCGGACGTCAGGCTCCAGGCCCGCGCCGCCGGCGTCGAGATGGGCGAAGATCGCGCGCTTCATCCGAGGATCCCAGAACTTCTTGATGTGCTCGGCAATCCCCGGCACGGCCTTGCCGTGGCCCTGGCTCTCGAAGAACTTGCCGATCTGGTTGGCCATGTAGATCAGGCGGTCAGGCGACATCGGCAACCTCCGTGGCATGGCGAGCGGCGACCCGGTCACCATGCGAAAACACTTCGAACCCGTCCTGGCGGGCAATGGCGATCAGCGTGATGCCTGCGGCTTCCGCGGTGCGCACCGCGAGCGCGGTCGGCGCGGACACCGCGACCATCACCGGCGCGCCGATCGCGGCGGCCTTCTGCACCATCTCGACCGAGACGCGGCTCGTCAGCAGCACCATGCCGCCGCGCGTATCCGTGCGGCTGCGCGCCAGCGCGCCCGCGAGCTTGTCCAGCGCATTGTGGCGGCCGACATCCTCGCGCAGCGCGACGATGTGGCCGGTAGTAGACCAGAACGCGGCGGCGTGAACCGCGCGGGTCTGCAGATTGATCGATTGCAGCGGCGCGATCGCCTGCATCGCCGCCATGATCTGCTCGGGCGTGAAGCTCTGCCCCTGCGGCACGACCGCCGCCGGGCGCACGGCTTCCGCGATGGACTCGATACCGCAGATGCCGCAGCCGGTGGGCCCCGCGACGTGGCGACGGCGCTCGCTGATGAGTGCCGCATCTTCAGACGTTAGCCACATCCTGAGCTCGATGCCGTCGTCGAGGCGAACGACGTCGAGCGATTTGATGTCATCGACCGACTTGATGATGCCTTCGCTCAGGCTGAAGCCGACGGCAAAATCTTCCAGGTTCTGCGGCGTCCCCATCATGACGGCATAGGTGCCGCCATTATAGGTCAGCGCCAGCGGCGTCTCCTCCGGAATGAACCGCGTTCCTTCGGACGCGACGCCGTTGCGCCAGATTCCGCGATCAATCGCCTGGACAGCTACATGCATGCGGTTACTCCGCTGCCTCGGCTGGCGCAATGCGGCGGGACTGCCGCGCCTGCGCGTCATAGGCCTTCTGCCAGTCGGACGGGCCGTTCGAGGGCGAGACCTCGACCGCCGTGACCTTGTATTCGGGGCAGTTGGTCGCCCAGTCCGAATAGTCGGTCGTGATGACGTTGGCCTGGGTGTCCGGGTGATGGAAGGTGGTGTAGACGACGCCGGGCGCCACGCGATCGGTGATCTCCGCACGCAGCGTGGTCTCGCCGGCGCGGCTCTTCAGCCGCACCCAGTCGCCGTCGCGCACGCCGCGCTGTTCGGCATCGTGCGGATGGATCTCGAGACGATCCTCGGCGTGCCAGACCACGTTCTCGGTGCGCCGCGTCTGCGCGCCGACATTGTACTGGCTGAGGATGCGGCCCGTGGTGAGCAGCAGCGGATAGCGCGGGCCGGTACGCTCGTCGGTGGCCACATATTCGGTGACGACGAACTTGCCCTTGCCGCGTACGAAGCCGTTGATATGCATCACCGGCGTACCCTCCGGCGCCTTCTCGTTGCAAGGCCACTGCACCGAACCAAGCTCGTCGAGCTTGGCGTAGGAGACGCCAGCGAAGGTCGGCGTCAGCGCCGCGATCTCGTCCATGATCTCGGATGGGTGGCTGTAGTTCATCTCGAAGCCCATCGCCCTGGCAAGGCCGATGGTGACCTCCCAGTCGGCCATGCCGTTCTTCGGCGTCATCACCTTGCGCACGCGCTGGATGCGGCGCTCGGCGTTGGTGAAGGTGCCGTCCTTCTCGAGGAAGCTCGAGCCGGGCAGGAAGACGTGGGCGTAGTTCGCGGTCTCGTTGAGGAAGAGGTCGTGGACGATGACGCATTCCATCGCGGACAGTGCAGCCACAACGTGCTTGGTGTTGGGATCGGACTGGAGGATGTCCTCGCCCTGCACGTAGATCCCCATGAACGTGCCTTCGACCGCGGCATCGAACATGTTGGGAATGCGCAGGCCCGGCTCGGGGTTGAGCTTGACGTTCCACAGCGCCTCGAACTGGTCGCGCACCGCGTCACCGGAGATGTGGCGGTAGCCGGGCAGCTCGTGCGGGAACGAGCCCATGTCGCAGGAGCCCTGCACGTTGTTCTGGCCGCGCAGCGGGTTCACGCCGACGCCGGGACGGCCGATATTGCCAGTGACCATCGCAAGATTCGCGATCGCGATCACGGTGGTCGAGCCCTGGCTGTGCTCGGTGACGCCGAGGCCGTAATAGATCGCTCCGTTGCCGCCGGTGGCGTAGGTGCGCGCGGCTTCGCGCAGATCCTTCGGGTTGACGCCGGTAAGGATCGCGGTGGCTTCCGGGCTGTTCTTGGGCTGCGCGACGAACGCCGCCCACTCCTCGAACTCGCTCCAGTCGCAACGTTCGCGCACGAAGGCTTCGTTGACGAGGCCTTCGGTGACGATGACATGCGCCAGCGCGGTCATGACCGCGACGTTGGTGCCCGGCATCAGGGGCAGGTGCAGCGCCTTCACATGCGGCGATTCCACCATCTCGGTGCGGCGCGGATCGATCACGATCAGCTTGGCACCCTGGCGCAACCGCTTCTTCAGGCGGGACGCGAACACGGGATGAGCGGAGGCCGGATTGGCACCGATCACGAGGACGACGTCGGTGTCCTCGACCGAGTCGAAATCCTGCGTGCCGGCGGAGGTGCCGAAGGTGGTGGCGAGGCCGTAGCCGGTCGGCGAGTGGCAGACGCGGGCGCAGGTGTCGACATTGTTGTTGCCGAAGCCGGCGCGGATCAGCTTCTGCACCAGATAGGTCTCTTCGTTGGTGCAGCGGGACGAGGTGATGCCGCCGATGGCATCGCGGCCGTATGTCTTCTGGATGCCGCGCATCTTGGCGGCCGCGAACGAGAACGCCTCGTCCCAGGACACTTCGCGCCAGGGATCCTCGATCCGTTCGCGGATCATCGGATTGAGGATGCGTTCGCCGTGGTTGGTGTAGCCCCAGGCGAAGCGGCCCTTGACGCAGGAATGGCCGCGATTGGCCTTGCCGTCCTTGTAGGGCACCATGCGCACGACTTCCTCGCCGCGCATCTCGGCCTTGAAGGTGCAGCCGACGCCGCAATAGGCGCAGGTGGTGACGACGGAGTGCTCGGGCTGGCCGATCTCGATCACCGACTTTTCGGTCAGCGTTGCAGTCGGGCAGGCCTGCACGCAGGCGCCGCAGGAGACGCATTCGGAGCCGAGGAAGCTCTCGCTCATGCCCGGCGAGACGCGGCTGTCGAAGCCGCGGCCGGAGATAGTCAGCGCGAAGGTGCCTTGCACCTCCTCGCAGGCGCGGACGCAGCGCGAGCAGACGATGCACTTGGAGGGATCGTAGGTGAAATAGGGGTTGGACTCGTCCTTGGGCATCCAATTGTCGTTGGAGCAGCCGCGCGATTTGGCGAAGACGTGGTTCTCGCCGTCATAGCCGTAGCGCACGTCGCGCAGGCCGACCGCGCCCGCCATGTCCTGCAACTCGCAATCGCCGTTGGCGCCGCAGGTGAGGCAGTCGAGCGGATGGTCGGAGATGTAGAGCTCCATCACACCCTTGCGCAGCTTCTTCAGCCGCTCGCTCTGGGTGTGCACGACGAGGCCGGGCATCACCGGCGTGGTGCAGGAGGCAGGCGTTCCGGCGCGGCCCTCGATCTCGACGAGACAGAGACGGCAGGAGCCGTAGGCGTCAACCATGTCGGTCGCGCAGAGTTTTGGGATCTGGTGACCCGCGTCCATCGCGGCCCGCATGATCGAGGTGCCCTCGGGCACCGTGACCTCATTGCCGTCGATGGTCAGCGTCACCATCGTTTCCGATTTGGAAGCCGGCGTGCCGAAGTCGATTTCTTCGATCAGAGACATTGTCGTTCTCCTATTCCGCGGCTTGGAGCGTGGTCGGTGCGGGTGCGAAATCTTCCCGGAAGTGCTTCAATGCGCTGAGCACGGGGTAGGGCGTGAAGCCGCCGAGCGCGCAGAGCGAGCCGAATTTCATGGTGTTGCAGAGGTCTTCGACCAGCGCGAGGTTTTCGTTGACGCGCTCGCCGTTGATGATCTTCTCGATGGTCTCGACGCCGCGGGTCGAGCCGATCCGGCACGGCGTGCACTTGCCGCAGGATTCGACGGCGCAGAACTCCATCGCGAAGCGCGCTTGCTTGCGCATGTCGACGCTGTCGTCGAACACGACGATACCGCCATGGCCGATCAGGCCATCGCGCGCGGCGAAGGCCTCGTAGTCGAATGGCGTGTCGAACAGGGCACGAGGGAAATAGGCGCCGAGCGGACCGCCGACCTGCACGGCGCGGACCGGCCGGCCCGTGAACGTGCCGCCGCCGATGTCGTCGACGAGCTCGCCGAGCGTCACGCCGAAGGCGGTCTCGAACAGCCCGCCCTGGCGGATGTTGCCGGCAAGCTGGATCGGCATCGTGCCGCGCGAACGGCCCATGCCGTAATCCGCGTAGGCCTTGGCGCCTTCGGCGAGGATGAAGGGGACGGCCGCGAACGACAACACGTTGTTGATGACGGTCGGCTTGCCGAACAGGCCGTGATGCGCCGGCAGCGGAGGTTTTGCACGCACGATGCCGCGGCGGCCTTCGAGGCTCTCCAGCAGCGAAGTTTCCTCGCCGCAGACATAGGCGCCAGCGCCGACCCGCACTTCGAGGTCGAAGCTGTGGATGGATCCGCCGATCTTGTCGCCGAGATAACCGCCTCGCTTGGCAGTCCGGATCGCAGCGTTCATCGCTTCCACCGCATGCGGATATTCGCTGCGGATGTAGATGTAGCCCTTTGTCGCGCCGACGGTGATGCCGGCGATGGTCATGCCCTCGATCACCAGGAAGGGATCACCTTCCATGATCATGCGGTCGGCGAAGGTGCCGCTGTCGCCCTCGTCGGCGTTGCAGACGATGAACTTGCGGTCGGCCTTGGCCTGCGTGACCGTCTTCCATTTGATGCCGGTCGGAAAGCCGGCCCCGCCGCGGCCGCGCAAGCCCGACGCCGTGACTTCGTTGAGGATCGCATCCGTGCCGAGCGACAGTGCCCGCTCCAGCCCCTTGTAGCCACCATGGGCGCGGTAGTCGTCGAGCGAGCGCGGATCGATCACGCCGCAGCGGGCGAAGGTGAGGCGGGTCTGACGCTTCAGCCAGGGGAGCTCTTCGGTCGCACCCAGCCGCAACAGATGCGGCGTGTTGCTCGCGAGCGCGTCGAGCAGGGACGGCACATCGGCTTCAGTGACCGGGCCGAACGCGATGCGGCCTTGCGGCGTCGCTACCTCGACCAGCGGCTCCAGCCAGTACATACCGCGCGAGCCGGTCCTGACGATCTCGATCGCCACGCCGCGCCTGGCTGCAGCCTGCTCCAGCGCCAGAGCAACTTCGTCGGCACCGACGGCAATCGCGCCGGCGTCGCGTGAGACGAACAGACGCAAGCTCATCGCTGTGCCTCCACAATCAACGCATCGAGGCGCTTCTGATCGAGCCTGCCGATGAGGCGGCCGTCGAGCATGGCGGACGGTGCGGTCGCACACAGGCCGAGGCAGTAGATCGGCTCCAGCGTGACGCGATCGTCGGCCGTGGTATTGCCGAGTGACACGCCGAGCTTTGCTTCTGCGCGCGCCGCCAATGCATCGCCGCCCGCGGCCTGGCAGGCTTCCGCGCGGCAGAGCTTCAGCACGTGGCGGCCGGCCGGCTTGTGGCGGAAATCATGATAGAACGTGAATACGCCGTGGACCTCGGCGCGCGACAGGTTGAGCGCTTGCGCCACCATGGGAATGGCCGCCTCCGGCACGTAGCCGAACGCCTCTTGCAGCGCGTGCAGGATGACCAGCGTCGCGCCCTCCCGGTTGGCGTGTTCGGCGATGATCTCGGCGCCGCGCGTCTCGTTCCAAGGCTCAAAAACCGCTGTCATTCTTCGTTCTCAACCTGAGCGTTTCCTCGGTGCAAACTAGTTGGAATCATTCGCAGATCAATAAAGCTGTCCCGTGCTGCGATTGCGAATTCGGATCGATTTGCAACCGCAATCGACCGATGCGAATTGGTAATGAAAGTTGTATCGGCTGCCGGTTTTTGCGTGTTGCTGCAGGCCCGGCGTGCTAGCTTGCATGCCACGATGGAATCCGAGGGGACGACCGGTTGATCGACAAGCTTGAACTATTGCTGGCGCTGGCGAAGGAGCGGCATTTCGGACGCGCGGCGGAGGTCTGCGGCGTGACGCAACCGACTATGTCGACCGGGCTCAAGCAGCTCGAGGAGATCCTAGGCGTGATGCTGGTGCAGCGCGGGTCCCGTTTCCAGGGGTTCACTCCCGAAGGTGAGCGGGCGCTGGACTGGGCGCGGCGGATCGTCGGCGATGCCCGCGCGATGCGCGACGAGATCAACGGGTTGAAGCATCAGCTCTCCGGCGAGATCCGCATCGCCGCGATCCCGACCGTGCTCGGCATGGTCGCAGCGCTGACGACGCCGTTTCGCGCCCGGCATCCCGAGGTGCGCTTCCGTATCCAGTCCACCACCTCGTCCGAGGTGCTGGGGCTGCTCGAAAATCTCGAGGTCGATGCGGGGCTGACCTATATCGAGAACGAGCCAATCGGCAAGGTGCGCACCATTCCGCTCTACAATGAGAGCTACCGTCTTCTGACTGCGCCGGACGGCATGTTCGGCGACCGCGAGACGGTGACATGGACCGAGGTCGGGCAGGTTCCGCTGTGCCTGCTGACGCCGGACATGCAGAACCGCCGCATCATCGATCGCGCCTTACGCTCCGTCGGCGCGGAGGCGACGCCGACGCTGACCTCGAATTCGCTGCTGGTGCTGTTCACGCATGTGAAGACGGGACGCTGGGCGAGCGTGATGCCGGCCAAGCTCGCCGAGACGCTCGGCCTGTCCGACACGGTGCGCTCGATCCCGATCACCGATCCCGACGTCAATTACAGCATCGGCATGGTGATCCCGCAGCGCGATCCGATGACGCCGCTGATCGCGGCGCTGGTCAATGTCGCGAGGGAAGTCGCGCCGTCGCTGCAGCTGTAGGGATCACGCTGCCGCCGATATCCCGGACGCCGCCTTGATCGCGTCGCGTGGCAAGGTCACGCGCACGACGGTGCCGACCTCGAGCTTGGAGCGCAGCCGCATCGAGCCGCCATGGAGCTGCGCCAGCGAGCGGGCGATCGCGAGGCCGAGGCCCGAGCCGTGATAGGTCTTGGTGAGCTGGCTCTCCACCTGCTCGAACGGGCGGCCGAGCCGCGCCAGCGAATGCGGCGCGATACCGATGCCGGTGTCGGCGATCATCAGCACGATCCGGTCGTCGAGCTGCCGGCTGCGCACCACGATGCGTCCGCCGTCCGGCGTGAACTTCACCGCGTTGGAGAGCAGGTTGACGATGATCTGCTTGGTGGCGCGGCGGTCGGCGACGACGGAGATGGATTTTGCGATGTCGGCGTCGAGCGTCAGGTGCTTGTCCTGGGCACGGCCGGTGACGACCCGCAAGGATTCCGCGAGCGTCTGCGCCAGGTCGAGCTCTTCCATGTCGAGCTTCATGCGGCCTGCCTCGATCTTGGACATGTCGAGGATGTCGTTGATGACCTCGAGCAGATAGTGGCCACTGGTCAGGATGTCCTGGCAATATTCCTGGTACTTTTCGCTGCCGAGCTCGCCGAACATGCCCGAGCCCATGATCTCGGAGAAGCCGATGATGGCATTCAGCGGCGTGCGCAGCTCGTGGCTCATATTGGCGAGGAACTTCGACTTGGTCTGGTTGGCTTCCTCGGCGCGGGTCTTCTCGCGCTGGTACTTCTCGGCGAGGTCGGCAAGCTCGACCGCCTGGCGCTCCAGCGCCGCCTGGGAGCGCTTCAGGTCGATGACGGTGGCGCGCAGGCGCAGATCGTTGTCGACCAGCTTCTGCTCGTGCTCCTTGATGCGGGTAATGTCGGTGCCGACCGAGACGTAGCCGCCGTCCTTGGTGCGGCGCTCGCTGATGTGCAGCCAGCTGCCGTCGTCGAGCTGCGCTTCGAAGGTGCGCGCGCCGGGGCCTTGGGCGGCGGTCTCGTTGTGGCGGGTGCGCACCTCCGGCATGCGGCCGACTTCGAGCACGGTCTCGTAGGAGGTGCCGGGGATCACGGCGGTGTCGGGCAGCTTGTGCAGGCGCTGGAAGTGCGAGTTGCAGAGCACGAGGCGGTCGCTCGCGTCCCACAGCACGAAGGCCTCCGGAATTGTCTCGATCGCGTCGCGCAGGCGGAGGTCGGCTTCCACCGTCCTCTCGGCGAGGCTCTTCTGCTCGGTGATGTCGACGGCGATCCCGATCAGGTGCACGCTGGAATCGGTCGCCCCGCGCGTCTTCTCGCAGCGGACGCGGAGCCAGATCCAGTGGCCGTCGACATGCTGCATGCGGAAGGTCTGGTCGATGTGGTCGATCTTCTCGGAGATGAGCTGGTCGGCGATCGCGAACAGGTCGATGTCGTCGGATTTCACCAGCGCGTTGACCTCGCCGAAGGTGAGGAGCTCGTTGCGGCCGTCGAGGCCCAGCATCGAGAACATCGATTGCGACCAGAATATCCGGCCGCGCGACAGGTCCCAGTCCCACAGCCCGCAACGGCCGCGGTTGAGGGCGGTGTCGATCCGGCCGCGCACGGCGTCGTTGATGAGGTCGCCTTCGCGGGCGCGGGTGGACTGCCAGTGGAAGGCGAAGCCCAGGATCAGGACGACGAATCCGGTCGTCGCCGACAGCGTCACCGAGAGCGCGGCGTCCGAGCCCCAGATCGGCTCGTTGCGCTCCTGGATCACGGTGATGAAGCCGGGCAGCGACTTGATCTGCCGCGAGGTCGCCATCGCGGCGTTGCCGCTCGGCAGCGTCATGTCGGAGACGTTGCCGTCGCGCGTCGGCGCCGCGAGCAATTGTGCGGTCGTGATGGCATCGAGCAGGCGGTCGTTGCCGGAAGGGTCACTGTCGACCGGGACGCGGGCGAGGAGACGGCGATCGACGCCGGCCGAGGTGACGATGACGTGGCGGCCCGAGGCCGTGCCCCAGGACGGGATCATATCCGGCAACAGCGCCGGCAGGCTCTCGATGTTCTTGAGCCGCTCCTGTCGCGCCGAGGTGAGGCGGTCGATGCGTTCGGCGAGCAGGTCGGCCAGCGCCGAGATGTCGTGCCGGATCACCAGCCGCTTCTGACGCGTCTGATCGACGACCTGCACGAACGCGCCGAGGCAGATCGTGATCAGGAACGCGATGATGAGCGTCGGCACGGCGCGACGAAGCGCCGGCTCTGCAATCAAGAGCCGATGATAGGCAGGTTTCGCGATCGATTGCGCCAATCCCTTGATCGAATCGGATTGGACGCACGCGTTCGCGGCGTCTGCACGCGACATGCCTTTGGCCCCCTAAAAACCTGCTTGCAACTGAAGTTCGGAGGCAGCCCCACATCGCTTCCGAATCACAGCGATTTGAATCCAGTTTTCGCGGGGTGTCGAGAGTCAATGAATCGTTAACGCGTAATTATTCTTATCCAATGCGCAGTTTGCGTAGCGCGCGTCCGCAAACGCACGGGCGCGAGGAGTCCGAAACGAGAACGTGCGACTCCTCGCGCGCTCCCAGTCACGCACGCGGCGGTTCGGCGTGGCTGATCACGCGCTTCACGCTCGGGAACGCGCGCCGCAGCGCGCGCTCGATGGCGTCGACGTGCTCGTGCACCTTGATCACGCTCATCGACGGCGCGGCGCGGCAGTGGAAATTGACGATCTCGCCGGCGTCGGTGTTGCGGACGCGCACATTATGGATGTCGTGGATCTCGCTGCCGGCGGCGTATTCAGTCAGCGCGGCGGCGATGGCCTGGACGCGTTCCGGCGCGGCATCGACCCCGAACGGCAGTTCCGGCTCCAGCGGCTCGATATGGACGTCGACCTCGACGTCGGCGCCGAACTCCTCCTGGATGTTGCGCTCCAGCGTGTTGGCGACGTCATGGGCTGCCTCTAACTGCATGGCGGCGTCGACCTCGAGGTCGATGCTGACGATCAGCTTGCCGCCGAGATCGTGCACCGTGACGTGGTGGACGGCGAGGCCCGAATTGTGCGCGATCACCATGATGCGGTCGCGCACGGTCTCGTTGTCGCGGGCGACGGGGACGGCGGTGAAGGTGAGGTCGGCATCGCCGAATGCCTTGTCCACGGCGGCCTGCGCGCTGCGCTTGATCTCCTCGACGCGGTCGATCGGATAGGTCCGCGGCACCTTGGCGATGGTGTCGATGAACGTGGTCGCGCCGACCATGCGCACGCGCAGCCGCTCGACGTCGATCACGCCCGGGACGCTGCGGATCGCGGCCGTGGCCTTCTCCTGCGCACCCTGCGGGGCGCGGTCGACCAGCGTCTGCACGGTCGAGCCGGCCATGCGCAGGCCGAGCAGGGCGATCATCACGGCAACCGCGGCGGCAGCGGCCGCGTCGCCCCACCAGAAGCCGAGGGCGGCGAGGATCAGGCCGATGATCACGGCGAACGAGCCCATCACGTCGGAGGCGAAATGCAGCGCGTCGGCGGCGAGCGCCTGGCTCCTGGTCTCGCGCGCGGCGCGGTGCAGGGCGCGGGCGCGCCAGAGATTGACGACGATGTCGATCACCAGCACGACGAACGGCACGGCCGAAATGGTCGGCGGCGGGGTTCCCTCGCGCAGCCGGCTGTAGGCCTCGACCAGGATGCCGCCGGCAAGCACGTAGAGCAGGGCGGTCACACCGAGCGCCGAGACGCTCTCCAGCTTGCCGTGGCCGTAATGGTGCTCCTCGTCGGCCGGCTTGTCGGACACCCGCACCACAGCCCAGGTGATGATGGTCGCGACCAGGTCGATCGAGGAGTGCAGGGCCTCGGAGATCAGCGCGAGCGAGCCGATCGCGATGCCGACCGCGAACTTGGCCGCCGCCATGCCGCCGCTGGCGAAGATGGAGATCGCGGCGACCGAGGTTTTGCTGTGCTGGGAGGTCATGGCGGGGGATTTAGCAGCCTAGCGCGGGACATCAAGTGATGATCCACAGGAGTAGTCGCTAGTGATTTGCAGGAGCAATCCGCGTCGTGCCTAGTCTCGTAGGGTGGGCAAAGGCGCAAAGCGCCGTGCCCACCATTCGTCAGTGATGGATACAGATCGTGGGCACGCTTCGCTTTGCCCACCCTACGGGACCGCGGTATCCCTCACACCGTCACCACGATCTTCCCCAGGTGCTTGTTCGCCTCCATGTGGTCGAACGCCTTGTCGATGTCGTCGAACGCGAACACCTTGTCGATCGGCAGCTGCAGTTTTCGCGATTCCACCGCGCCCCAGATGTCCTTCCTGACCTCCTCGAAGATCTCGCGGACCTCTTCGATGGTGCGGGTGCGGAAGGTGACGCCGACATAGTCGATGCGGCGCGCGGCATGTAGGTCGAAGTTGAAATCGGCATGGGTGCCGCCGAGCCGGCCGACATTGACGATGCGGCCCTTCACCTTGGTCGCGGCGAGGTTCTGGCTCGCCACCTTGCCCGAGACCTGGTCGACGATGAGGTCGACGCCTTCACCGTTCGTCGCCTTCAGGACCTCCTCGACCCATTTCGGATCGGAGCTGTCGACGGCGAGGTCGGCGCCGTACTCCTTCAGCCGGCCGCGGCGCGTGGCATCGGTCGAGGAGCCGATCACGAGCTTTGCGCCCTTGAGTTTTGCAATCTGCATCGCCATCAGGCCGACACCAGAGCTGGCGCCCTGGATCAGCACGCTCTGGCCCGCCTGCACGCCGCCGACGGTGACGACGGCGTTGTGCATGGTCGCGAGCGCGACGGGGAGGGTGGCGGCTTCCTCGAAGTTCATGTTCGAGGGCGCGCGGAACAGCCGGCCGTGATCGGCGAGGGTGTACTCGGCAAACGCAGCGCCGCCCGAGCCCATGATGCGGTCGCCGATCTTCACGCCCTGGGCATCCGGTCCGAGCTCGGCGACCTCGCCGGCCCATTCCATGCCGAGCACGGTGCCGGCGCCGCCGGCCGCGCCGTGGGCGTGCCCCTTGCGCATGCCGGTGTCGGCGCGGTTGAGCCCGCAGGCGCGGACGCGCACCAGCACCTGCGTGCCCTTCGGTTTTGGTTGCGCGACGTCGGAAATCCTAGCGCCCTCAGGGCCGTAGACGTAAGCCTTCATGGATTGCTCTCGCTTCTTGCGGTGATTATTCGGCGGCTTCGCGTTGCGGCTGAACGATCATGCCTTCGAGCCGGCTGCGGATGATCGCTTCCGCTTCGCGCACGATGCGGGAGATGAGTTCGGCGCAGGTCGGGATGTCCTGGATCAGGCCCTGCACCTGGCCGGCCGACCAGATGCCTTCGTCGGAGTTCCCGGTCGCATAGACCATCTTGCCGCGGGCACCCGCGACCAGCTCGCGGATGTCCTCGAACTTGGCGCCTTCCTTTTCCATCGCGACGACCTTGGTCGAGATCTCGTTCCTGGCGACGCGCGAGGTGTTGCGCATGGTGCGGAAGATCAGCTCGGTCTCGCGCTCGTCATTGGCGACGATCTTCTCCTTGATGAGCTGGTGGATCGGGCTCTCCCTGGTCGCCATGAAGCGCGTGCCCATGTTGATGCCGTCGGCGCCCAGCGCCAGCGCTGCGACGAGGCCCCGGGCATCGGCAAAGCCGCCCGAGGCGATCATCGGGATCTTGATCTTGTTGGCGGCGGCGGGGATCAGGATCAGGCCGGGCGTGTCGTCCTCGCCGGGATGGCCGGCGCATTCGAAGCCGTCGATCGAGATGGCGTCGACGCCCATGCGTTCGGCCGAGAGCGCGTGGCGGACGCTGGTGCATTTGTGCACGACCTTGACGCCGTGCTTCCTGAACTCATCGACATGCTCCTGGGGCTTGTTGCCGGCGGTCTCGACCACCTTGATGCCGCTCTCGATGATGGCCGCGCGGTATTCGGCATAAGGCGGCGGCTTGATCGCGGGCAGGATGGTGAGGTTGACGCCGAACGGCTTGTCGGTGAGGTCGCGGCAGCGCGCGATCTCCTTGGTCAGGTCCTCCGGCGTCGGCTGGGTCAGCGCCGTGATGAAGCCGAGCGCGCCGGCATTGGCAACGGCGGCGACCAGCTCGGCGCGGCCGACCCATTGCATGCCGCCCTGGACGATCGGGTGCTCGACGCCGACGAGTTTCGTGAACCGTGTCTGCAACATGCTGTGTTTCCCCCTGGATGGCCCGCAGGCTCTGTTGTCGGTGATGGCGGAAGGATGCCGCCGGGGGTGGTAAAAGTCTATCAGCGGGGCGTGCGGTGGGGGCGGGGCGAGCATGCAGGGAGAGGGAGGATTCCGTGGCGCGGATAATCCTGGGGCTCGTGTCCCGGATGTGCTGCAACGTCCTTCACGTTGCGGCGCAGAGCGGGACCCATGCTCAGCGAGGGCTCTGAAAGATGGGCCCCGGCTCTGCAGCGCACCGTCGAAGGGACGCTGCGCTGCGTCCGGGGCACGGATAACCTCGATCCGGTTCTTCAAACACTAGACACACCTTCGCCCTCTCGCGGCATCTCCGCCCGAGTTTTGCGTCGTCGCGTTGCCCTCATGAAAGACAAGGGCGCAGGGAAGGCCGGGCGCCGGCTGGCACCCGTAAGTCCGTGCGCTACGAAGATGCACACGGGGTGGACCACAGGTGAGCCGAACGCCCGGCCTTCCCTGCGCGATGGCTTACGGCGTACTTCGTGCTCTCCTCGGGGAGCGATGCACTATTGCCCCCGTCGCCTTGCGGGTGATTGATGCGCGCGCCGGTTGGCCGCCACATCACCGCAGGACTTGACGCACAGACCCCGGGCGTCAGGACCACACGACTTGACCGTCCGCGCACGTCTTCGCTGGGACTTCGAGTGCTGGCGTGTGCTCACGCCCGAAGCCATGCGAAGACGCTGTCGGCGCCGGGTCGTATGCGCGGAAAGCGCTTTGCTCACGGTTTCCCGCCCTGCAATGCTGCTCGCGCCCGACGCCGTCGCGTCCATCGCACCCCGGTCCGCGGTTCGTGACGATCGCGATCCGCCCCTTGTCTCGGGCCAGGGTGACTTGCTTGTACGGCAAATCAGAATTTCGGTAAAGTGGAATATTTGACGCGGCTGGGCTTGACAGGCGAGAGGGAGGATTTGGCGGGGTGTTTTGCCCGACGGGCAGGGGCTGCGCTCGCAATGACGGCGTCGTGTGGTGCAGGCTGCCGGGCTACTCTGCCGACAGCCGCACCATCTGGCGGCCGCCGTTTATTTCCTTGAGGCGGTTGACGAAGTTTTCCGGGCGTTGCCAGCGATTGGGAACTTCCAGGCCCATGTACTCGGCGATGTCGCCGATGAAGCCGGTGCAGTTCATGGTCTCGGCGTTCCAGACCGGCGAGTTCGCCTGCTTCTTCTTGATGTAGGCGAACACGCGCTTGGCGTCGGCTTCGTTCAGGTAGACGCGATAGCTCGCGGTCAGATATTCCGGATCGAGATCGCCGTAGCTCGCACCGGTTTCCGACGGCACGAAGGTGACGTGGCCGAGCACGTAGGCGAGCGTGTCGCCGGCCGGCGTGAGCCCGGCGACCTCGACCGCCTTCTCGCTGGTCTTGCCGTACCAGACGAAGGCGTGGCCCCAGCTCGCGGCGGTTCGCGCACGGAAGTCGACGTAGTAGGGACCTTTCTCCGCGCGCGCGACGGAGCGCCGCGTCGACTGCGGCTGAGGCCGCGATGTGGAGTCGCTCGTGGCAAGCGCGTTGGCGTCGGCAACGCGCTTGTTCGCTTCGTGGGCGGAGGCCGAGGGCGTCGTACACGCGATCATGGCCGCGAGGGCGAACCCCGCAAGGATGCAGGGTCCCGATCGATCAGGTTTGTTCGTCACGCTGTGCCCCTCGACTGTCGGCCGCTTACGCCAGTTTTGCGCTTGGTCTGTTGCGCGTCAGTAGCGCGCAGCGACCGGGCCGGGCGCCTTGCCGATAGGGGCCTTTCCAACCGGGCTCTTGCCAATCGGCATCTTGCCGATCGGCGCCTGCTCCGCCGGATAGACAGGTACCGGCTGGCGGCGCGGCAGATCCGCAGCGTTCGCAGCCGTCACCAGAGCAAGCGTGGCACCCAGAGCAATTACAATCTTCTTCACAGCTGATACCCCTAGAAGGTTTGGTCCAAACACGGCAGTGCCGTGCCCCCCAGACACGCCTCAGAGATGGACGTCCGAATGCGACCAAGTTGCGGCACCCCCGCGACATGTTGGCGGCATATCTCTGACGCGCGCAGATGTGATGTGTCTGGATGTTTCGGAGTGCTGCTATCAGGCTTCTCACCCGATCCGGTTCAAACTGTTCCTGATCGTCGAGAAGATGCCGCCGATGTCCTTGCGCAAGGCATCGAGCGCGTTGAAATTGTCGAAGATGCGGGCGAGGCGGTCTTCGACCTCGCGCTTGCTTTGGGTCAGCGCATCGACACGCGAGGCGAGGGTGACGTCGCCATTCGTCTCGATCTCGCCGACGGTCCTGACGAGGAGATCGCGGGTGGCACCGACCTCCGCGATCAAGGCCTCGATGCCGAACACTGGGGCCTTCAACGGGACGAGGTCGGCCTGCGACTTCGACAGCTCCGTCTTGAAGGCGTTCAGCGTCGCCAGCGTCTCCTGCAGGGCGCCGAGGCGCTGGCGTGACTGCAGGACGAAATCGTTCAGCGCGTTCTGGCGGTCGGCAAGGGTCTTGCCGTCGGCGTCCGTTTCGACATCGGCGAGCGAGCGTTCGAGCTGCGCCTGGCGCTGGCCGAGCTCCTCGAAGTCGAGCCGGATGCTTTTGAGAATGTTGAAGCTGTCGTCGATGCGGGCGAGGCGCTGCTCGATCTCGATCTTGTTCTTCGACAACGTCTCGACGCGCGTGGCAAGCGGCGTCTCGCCGCCGGTCTCGAGCTCGTCGATGGTCTTGGCAAGGCGCTCGTGGCCGAGGCTGAGCTCGCCGATCAGGGCGTTGATGCCGGCGTCCGAGGCACGCAGCGGCACCAGCTCGGCGTGGGATTTCGCCAGATCCTCCTTGTACTGGTTGAGTGTCGCAAATGTCTCCTGGACGCTGTTCACCCGTCCCAGAAGCGCTGCCACGTCGCGCGCGATGTCCCTCTGCCGATCGGCGAGGTTGTTCTTGCGGTCGTCGGTCTCGAGATCGTGCAGGGAGCGTTCGAGCTGGTTCTGGCGGTCGCGGATCTCGGTGAAGACCGGCTCGACCGCGCGGCGCTGCTCGGCGACCTTGCCGACCATGTCGCGCAGGTGCTGCTGGCGACTGCGGATTTCGGCGAGCTGGTCGTGCATGTCGGTGGATTGGTTGCGGCCCTGCTGGAGCAGCGCGCGCTGCTCGGTCTCGCCCAGCTTGTCGTGCAGCGCAGAGACCGCCTCCCTCGGGTCGCTCTCGATCAAATGCTGGACGGTGGCATCCAAGTGGTTTTGCAGAGCGTGGGCAACGACGACGTCCTCGCGGGTTTTCTTCAGCCGGTCACGCAGCGTCTTCAGGCTGCGGTCCTGGCGCGACAGCCGCCAGGCTGAAGCGCCGATCAGGGTCAGCGCGAGCGCGGGGAATATTCCGGTCGCGATGCGCTGCGGCACCGGCAGGCCCGCGAACCAGGCGGGCAGGTGGCTGATGTCGTGACCGAACGCCTGCTGGGCGACGACCGCGACGATGGCCAACAGGCCGAACCAGGCAATCAGGAAAAACAGCCACATCGTGAATTCCACACGCCGGCGCACATTTTCGCCATGATTGCCAAGAGCGGAACCGAGCGCAAGGGGCGGGCAGGCTTGTGGGCTGTTTCGGGCGCCGTGATCCACGGCTGGTTGCATTGGCCGATGGGTGGGGCGGCGCGGAAGGTGCCGGGTTTTCCCGGACAGACGTTCCGCACACGCGTCATGCCCGGCTTGCCGGGACAAGGCCGGCCATGGCGGATCGAGCAGCGTTAGAAGCCCGCGCGAGCGGAGCGACATGCGGGACCATGCGAAGAGTCGTCCCCGATGTCGCTTGGCTTATCCGGGCTGCTGCGCCGTGCGCGCTATCATTTCTCGAGGAAGTTCGAGCGCATCTTGTCGGCGAACCAGACCGCGAAGATCGCACCGAACGCGAGAGCAAAGTACAGAGCCGTCCACAAAAGTGCATTACTTGCATTCGTCATGGCGTCCTCCCTGGCGTCAGAAACTGATTGCCGGGAAGGATAAGGCGGCCGTGCCGGCGCGATTTGCGCCGGATCAATTTTGCCGCGCTGCAGCGAGAATAAGTGAGTAGCCCGCATGAGCGCAGCGACTTGCGGGACCACAGCGAAGAGCCGTCCCGGATATCGCTTCGCTCATCCGGGCTTCGGGCCGGTGTTTGCAGCTACAGCCGAAACTCGTTGGTGAGCTCGCCGATGCCGTCGATCGCGACGGTGACCGTGTTCACCGGCTCCTTCATCACGCCGACGCCGACCGAGGTGCCGACGGCGATGAGGTCGCCGGGGAGCAGGGTCATGTCGTGGGAGATCCTGCTGACCAGCTCCTGCGCCGAGAAGATCATGTCGGAGATCGGGTAGTTCTGCCGCTCCGCGCCGTTGAGGATGGTGCGGACGATCAGCTTGGCCGGATCGAGGCCGGTTGCGATGACCGGGCCGAACGGGCCGTAATCGTCGATGCCCTTGGCGCGGGCCCATTGCGGGAAGGTGGGGTCGCTGGTCAGGATGTCGTTGGCGGTGATGTCGTTGACGCAGGTATAGCCGAAGATGCAGCTGTTGGCTTCGCTGGGGGAGACACGCGCGCAGGTCTTGCCGATGACGATGCCGAGCTCGCCTTCATAGGTGGTCTTGCCGTCGTAATAGGAGGGACGGCGGATCACGGCGCCGGGCGTCGTGATGGTGGTGGTGGCCTTGAGCAGATACAGCGGCTCCGGCGGCTCGGGCTGGTTGAGCTTGGCGGCGAGCGCGTGGAAATTATTCCAGAGCGCGACGATCTTGCTGGGCGCGCAAGGCGCCAGCAGCTCGACCTCCGACAGCGCCAGAATCTTGCCGGTCGCGGCGTTGCGGCCGAACATCTCGCCCTCGTGCACGCTGATGCCCGATGGCGTCAGCGTGCCGAAACCGGTCGCGCCATTATTCCGGAAGCGCAGCCACTGCTTCATCTCGCCCGCCATCACGCCACCGCCAGTGCGCGGGGATCTGAAGGTGTCGAGACGCCGTCATAGAGCCCGGCGATGCGGGCGCGCTGGGTCACCATCGCCAGCACCGAATCGAGCGCGGGCGTCGCGATGCCGGTGATGCGGCCCATCTCCTGCACCACGGTGACGAGCGGGTCGATCTCCATCGGGCGGCCGCGCTCGAGATCCTGCAGCATCGAGGTCTTGTGCGCGCCGACCTTGCGGGCGCCCTCGATGCGGCGCTCGACGTCGACGCGGAATTTGACCCCAAACGTCTCGGCGATCGCTTGCGTCTCCACCATGATCGCGCGTGACAGCGCACGCGTGGACGGATCGGTGCAGATCACGTCGAGCGTTGCATGGGTCAGCGCGCTGATCGGGTTGAAGCAGACATTGCCCCACAGCTTGAGCCAGATCTCGTCGCGGATGCGGTCGAGCACCGGCGCCTTCAGCCCGGCCGCGACGAACAGATCGGCAAGGCGCTGCACGTCGCTCGTGATCTCGCCGGAGGGCTCACCGAGCGGGAAGTTGTTGCCGTAGACGTGGCGGATCACGCCTGGCGCCTCGATCTCGGTGGCGGGATAGACGATGCAGCCGATGGCGCGCTCGGCGCCGATCTCGCGCCACTGCCGCCCGCCGGGGTCGATGCTCTCCAGCGTCGAATTCTCGTACTGACCGCCATGCTTGTAGAAGTACCAATAGGGGATGCCGTTGACGGCGGTGACGATGCGGGTGTGCTGCCCGAGCAGCGGCTGCATCTTCTCGATCACGCCGGTGATGGAATGCGCCTTCAGCGTGATGATGATGTAGTCCTGCACGCCGAGCTCGGCGGGATCGTCGGTGCAGCGCGGATGCACGGTGTGCCTCTCCTCGCCCGCGAGCAGCGTCAGGCCGCGCTCGCGCATTGCGGCAAGGTGCGCGCCGCGCGCGATGAGGCTGACATCGGCGCCTGCGCGTGCAAGCTGAACCCCGAGATATCCGCCGATTGCGCCGGCGCCGTAGATGCAGATCTTCATGAAATCCTCGCGGGAGACCGGAATTTTGGGACGAAAGATCCGGTCCGGCTCGAACGTGTCCGAGCCGGCCGGTAGTCACAGGGGAAGTGTGCGTCGCTTTAGGCGGCCGCTTGCGGCGTGCCGTTGATGGCCTCGTCCATGGCAGCTGCGATGTCGCGCATGCTGATGACGGAGACGAGGCTGTAATCGTCGATGACGGGCAAATGGCGGATGTGATGCCGGTTCATCAGATGCCGGACCTGCTCGATCGTATCGCTGGAGGTGCAGGACACCAGCTGCTGCACCGAGACGAGCTGCGAGACCTTGACGTTGACGGCATTCGCGCCGTGCTCGGCGACGGCGCGCACCACGTCACGCTCGGTGAACATGCCGACGGCGGTGTTGCCCTCGGAGCGGACCACGTCCTTGACCACGAGAGCGCTGATGTTGTTGGCGCGCATCAGCTTGGCGGCGATACCCACCGTCTCGTTCATTCGCACCGTGACAACGCGCGGCGTCTTCTTGCGCAGAATGTCTCCGACCAGCATTGCAACCTCCCTGGGTGAATGTTGCAGGAAGTGTGGTATACATAATGCCAATCGTCAAGCGCTGGTTTGGGCGATCCGAAAAATCTTGCGACAGCAATACTGACGTTTGCTTGGTGCGAAAAAGAAAGGGGCGCATCCCTGCGCCCCTTGTTGATCCCTGCAATGTCAGTGGCGGCTACGCCGTCTCGGTCTTTGCAGTGGTCTCGGCCCTGCCGGTTGCTGTGCTCGCGCTCTCGGCTTCCTTGCCGAGAATGAAGGAACGGCGCATCGGCTTGATCACGAACAGCGCCGTCAGCGCCGCCGTCGCGTTCAGGGCGACCGCGACCACGAACACGGCCTTCCAGCCGTAGGTCGCCGAGATCACGCTGGCGAGCGGGACGAGCAGGGAGGCGGTGCCCTTCGCGGTGTAGAGCATGCCGTTGTTGGTGGTCGCGAATTTCGAGCCGAAGGTGTCGCCGCAGGTCGCCGGGAACAGCGAGTAGATCTCGCCGAACACGCCGAAATACACGGCGGTCGCGAGCACGAACACGACCGGGACATGACCGTAAGCCGACAGCGTCAGCAGCATCAGCGCCGCGGTGCCGAAGGCGATGAACATGGTGTGCTCGCGGCCGATCGTGTCGGAGACCCAGCCGAAGAAGGGGCGTCCGAAACCGTCGAGGATGCGGTCGAGCGAGATCGCGAAGGTCAGTGCCGCCATCTGGAAGCCGGCCAGCGTGACCGGGGTATCGGCGATCTTGAAGTCGTGCGCGATCGGGCCGATCTGCGCCGCGGTCATCAGGCCGCCGGATGCGACCATGACGAAAACGAGATACATCACCCAGAAAATAGGGCTGCGCAGCACCTGCGGCGGGGTGAAGTCGATCTTGGTCTGCGGCAGGTTGAGCTGCTTCTTCTTCGGCGGGATCGAGAGCCGCGGCGGCTGGATGAAGAAGGCGAGCACGAACACGATCACGCCCTGGCCGATGCCGAAGGTGAAGAAGGCGTGCTGATAGCCGCTCGATGCGATCATGGTCGCGATCGGCACGATGGTGAGCGCGGCGCCCGCGCCGAAGCCCGCGGCGGTCGCGCCGGCGGCAAGGCCCCGGCGGTCGGGAAACCATTTCAGCGCGTTGCCCACGCAGGTGCCGTACACCGCGCCCGCACCCATGCCGCCGATGATCGCGGCCGCGTAGAGCAAGGTGAGACTGTCGGCATAGGAGTTGAGAATCCAGGACAGCGCGATCATCACGCCGCCGAACATGACGACGATGCGCGGGCCGTATTTGTCGACGAACCAGGCCTCGATCGGCACCAGCCAGGTCTCGGTGACGACGAAGACGGTGAAGGCGAGCTGGATCGCGGCGCGTCCCCAGTGATGGGCCGCATCGATCGGATCGACGAACAGCGTCCAGCCATATTGCAGGTTGGCGATCATCGCCATGCAGACGATGCCCATGACGAGCTGGAGCCAACGGAAACCGGTGCGAAGAGGCGCGGCCGTGACGGCGCCGTCCGTGCTGGAAATCATCAAGAAACCTCCCAACGCGCCTGATTGATCACGACTTTGGATTGCAAGATGACCCAGTGTCGCAAATGTTGTGGCTTATCGTCGCAAGCGCGGCGCGGAGCTTGGTATACCATATTCCAGAATGCAAGCCCTATCTGCGGCGGATTGTCACAAATCTGCGGTTCCATTGGAGCGGGACCGGCGCTGCAAGATGTCGCCAAACGAAAACGCCCGGCCGTGAGGCCGGGCGTCCGCTCGATGAAGAGCTTGATGGAGCGTGTCAGACGGTCGATTTGGCGACCACGACCTTGCGCCAGGGCTTGAGCACCGCGATCGCCAGCAGCGAAGCCAGGATGTTGGCGCCGGCCGCGATGATGAACACGCTGTCCCACGTGCCCGACGACTGCTGCATGTAGTTGCCGATCGGCACCAGCAGTGCGGCGGTGCCCTTCGCAGTGTAGAGCAGGCCGGCATTGGTGGTCGCGAACTTGGCGCCGAACGTGTCGGTGCAGGTCGAGGGGAATAGCGAGTAGATCTCACCCCAGGCGAAGAACACGAAGCCCGAGAGCAGCACGAACCAGATCGGATCGTGGCCCCAGAGGTAGAGCATCCAGATGCCGAAACCTTCCATGCCGAAGGCGATGAACATCGTGTTCTCGCGGCCGATCATGTCGGAGATCCAGCCGAAGAACGGACGCGTCAGGCCGTTGAGCACGCGGTCGATCGTGGCCGCGAAGGTCACCGCCGTCATCGTCACCGCCATCAGCGTGACCGGCACGTTGTCGACCTTCCAGTCGGCCGCGATGGGCTTCAGGTTGGCCGTCACCATCAAGCCGCCGGCGCCGACGATCACGAACATGAAGTACATCAGCCAGAAGATCGGCTGACGCAGCACCTCGGTCGGCTGGTAGTTGCGCCGGGTCTGCAGCAGATTGGCATTGGCCACCACGTTCGGCACCTGACCCGCTTTCGGCGCGAGCAGGAAGAAGGCGAGGATGCAGATGATGATGCCCTGTCCGAGGCCGAAATAGAGGAAGGTGGTCTGGAATCCACTGTCCTTGATCATGGCCTGGATCGGCGCGACGGTGAGCGCGGAGCCCGCACCGAAGCCCGCGGCCGTGATGCCCGCCGCAAGACCGCGCTTGTCCGGAAACCACTTCAGCGCGTTGCCGACGCAGGTGCCGTAGACGCCGCCGGCGCCGATGCCGGCGATGATCATGCCGAGATAGTAGCCGTTGAGCGTGGTGGCCTGGGCGTTGATCGCCCAGCCGATGGCGCAGAGCACGCCGCCGACCAGCACGACGATGCGCGGACCGTATTTGTCGACGAACCATCCTTCGACCGGGACCAGCCAGGTCTCGAACAGGACAAAGAGCGTAAAGGCCCACTGGATCGACGCGCGATCCCAGCCGAACTTCTTCTGGATGTCAGGGACGAAGAACGTCCAGCCGTATTGATAATTGGCAATCATCACCATCGCGGCGACGCCAACCGCCAACTGCGTCCAGCGATAGGCATCGCTGACGCGCGCGACGCTTGGGGCCGCTGTTGACTGCACCATGTCTGTCATAAAAAACCCTCCCGAAGGCGCCGATCATTTTTATGCGTGCGCTGGTTCGCATCCTGGTATTCATTATGCCAAGATTCAAGCGAAGGACTGGAGGGTGCGGCGAAATATCGCGGATTCTTCACATGCACCATGGCTGCTCGATTGTAAAGCTCAATCGGCTTCCGGCCTGCGATCAACCCATTGATTTCGTGAGAAGTCTTCCCCGTTGCGGCGAAGCCGCAAGCGGCTGCTGGAACCTGCGCATCCACAATTTTCAGCTTCTGGGTCGGTGGAGCGCGCTGCCCCCTCGCACATCGGTGCGCGGCTGCTCAGTCGTGGAATTCTGTATTCCAAAAGTTCGGCCGCGCGGCGGGTTCGGCGGCGGCCGCC
>NZ_AJQF01000069.1:0-518 GCF_000261705.1 Bradyrhizobium genomosp. III
CACGCCATCGACATGCGCAGCCGGCTGTAGCCTTCCTGAATCGCGGACCAGAACAGGGCGACCAGACCGAGCGCCATGATGGTGCTGACGAGGCCGTTGGAGAAGAACACGCCGAGCGAGCCCTGCGATCCCAGCAGCGATTGGCGGAAGGCTTCCTCGGCCTTGTCGCCGAGCACGATGGCGAGCACGAGAGGTGCGAGCGGGTAGTTGCACTTCTTCAGGAGATAGCCGAGCACGCCGAACACCAGCATCAGCATGACGTCGAAGGTGTTGTTGTGCACCGAATAGGCGCCGATCGCGCACAGCACCAGGATGAGCGGGGCGATGATGCCGAACGGCACGCGAAGGATCGCGGCGAACAGCGGCACGCAGGTGAGCACGACGATGAGGCCGGCGAGATTGCCGAGATACATCGAGGCGATCAGGCCCCAGACGAATTCCTTCTGCTCGACGAACAGCATCGGACCTGGCTGCAGGCCCCAGATCAGGAGGCCGCCGAGCAGCACGGCAGCCGTCGG
>NZ_AJQF01000070.1:0-8916 GCF_000261705.1 Bradyrhizobium genomosp. III
CCGGCGCGATCACGCCTTCGATCTCGCCCTTGCCGAAATTGTTGCCGCGCCGCGCCAGCCGCTTGGCGATGCCGTAGCTCATGAAGGATGCCGGCGTCGCTCCGGCGGGCGTGACGCCCATCCAGCAGCCGATCAGGCAGGAGCGCAGCGAGGTCATCCAGTAGGTCGGCAGCTCGCGCCAGGTCTGAAGCACGACGCGAAGGTTGATGCTGGCATTGCCGCCGCGGAAGGCGAGCCCTTCCTCCATGGTCAGCAGGATCTCGCCGATCCCGAACAGGCCGATCACGGCGATCAGGAAGTCGAATCCGTTGAGCAGCTCGGTGACGCCGAAGGTGAGCCGCAACTGGCCGGTGATCGAATCGAGGCCGACCGCGGCGAGCGCGAAGCCCATCATCATCGCCGCGATGGTCTTGAACGGCGGCTCCTTGCTGAGGCCGACGAAGCTGCAGAAGGCGAGGAAGTACACCGCGAACTTCTCCGCCGGACCAAATCGCAGCGCAAAGCCCGCGACCAGCGGCGCGACCAGCGTGATCATGATGACGGCGAACAGCGCGCCGACGAAGGAGGAGGTGAAGGCGGCCGTCAGGGCTTCGCCGGGCTTGCCCTGCTGCGCCATCGGATAGCCGTCGAAGGTGGTCGCCACGGACCAGGGCTCGCCGGGGATGTTGAACAGGATCGAGGTGATGGCGCCGCCGAACAAGGCGCCCCAATAGATGCATGACAGCATGATGATCGCCGATGTCGGCGGCATGCTGAAGGTCAGGGGAAGCAGGATCGCCACGCCGTTGGCGCCCCCGAGCCCCGGCAGCACGCCGATGATGACCCCGAGCGTGATGCCGATGATCATCAGCATGATGTTGTAGGGCTGCAGGGCGACCGCAAAGCCGTGAAATAGATTGGCCAACTCTTCCATATCGATACGTCCTGCAGCAGCAATTGAATGAATGCGTGGGCCCTTACAGACCGAGCCACTCCTCGAACGGCCCCTTGGGAAGCGGGACCAGGAACCAGCGCTCGAAAACGAGATAGGTCACCACCGGCATGCCGATTGCCACCGCGATGACCGTCAGCCAGCGATAGCCGCCGAGCCAGCGCATGAACCAGGCGATGAAGACCATCGAGGCGATGTAGAGGCCGATGAACGGCATCGAGCCGACATAGATCGCGGTGGGCACGACGACGCTCATGACCTGGCGAAGCTGTCCCCATGCCGCGAACAGCCGGCCGTCGTCGTCGCGCTGCGCGTGCCACAGGTTGATGGCACTCGCACCGACGATGGCGGCGCCGACATAGAACGGGAAGAATCCGGCACGCGGGCCTTCCGCGCCCCAGTTGATGCCGGCCTTGATGCTGCCGAAGATCACGACGAGACCAAAGGCGCCGATCAACAGCGCCATGCCGATCTCCAGCGTCTTGTGGGTCGGGCCGGATTCGGATTGTTCAGTCATGGGAGCTCCAGGCGGAATCGGACTGTTTCGCAGCAGACGGGAGGACGACCGGCGTCCTCATCCGTCATCGGTGTCGCGGGTCAATCCCGGGATCAATTGCCCGGCGCGAGGAAACCGGCTTCCTTCATCAAGCCCTCGTGCCGCTTCTCCTCCGCTTCGACCCACTTGGCGTAGTCGGCCCCGGTCAGGAAGGTCGTGTTGAAGGCGCCGCTCTTCATGAAATCCTGCCATTCCGGCGTGGCGCGAACCTTCTTGAACAGCTCGACGTAATACTCGACCTGATCCTTGGTGGCCTTGGGCGACATGAAGATGCCGCGCAGCATGAGATATTCCATCGCGAGGCCCTGCGACTTGCAGGTCGGAATATCCTTCCAGGCCTTGCCCTCTGCGATCGGCTCGTCATAGGCCATCGGCTGGGCGTCGAAGACGCAGAGCGGACGGAGCTTGCCGCCGCGCCATTGCGCGACCGCCTCGATCGGATTGTTGACGGTGGAATCGACGTGATTGCCGACGAGCTGAACCGCGACCTCGCCGCCACCCTTGTAGGGGATGTAGGTGAACTTCGCGTCGATCGCCTTCTCGATGCCGACCGTAATGATCTGGTCTTCCTGCTTCGAGCCGGTGCCGCCCATCTTGAATGAGCCGCTTGGGGCCTTCTTTGCGGCGTCGACGTAATCCTTGACGCTGGTGTACGGCTTTTCGGCATTCACCCAGAGCACGAATTCATCCAGCGCCAGCATCGCGACCGGAGTCAAATCCTTCCAGTTGAACGGAATCCCCGTTGCCAGCGGCGTCGTGAACAAGTTCGAGAGCGTGATGATGATCTTGTGCGGATTGCCCGACGACGTCTTCACGTCGAGAAAGCCTTCACCGCCTGCACCGCCGGCCTTGTTGATGACGACCAGCGGCTGCTTCATGAGATTATGCTTGGTGACGATGCCCTGGATGGTTCGTGCCATCTGATCAGCGCCGCCGCCGGTGCCCGCGGGCACGATGAACTCGACCGGACGAACCGGCTCCCAGGCCGCAAAACTTGCAGTGCTGCCGGCGCACGACATCGCCATTGCCGCCAAAGCGACATTCAGAACGAATGACTTCATCTCGTTTCTCTCCCTGTCGAAACGCGGCCGTTCTTTGCCAGCTCGCGTCAGCCCATCTGGATTCACACGCTTGGGGTCACCTTTGCGGTCGATCTCCCATTGCAGCCTCACCAACCAGAAGTTTATGAGCGGGGACAAGGGGCGACATCCGCTCCTTTGGGCTAAGGCTCCGCCCTGATTGGCAAACGTGCCATTTCCTTGGCCGTTCCTGTCCCGCGCTCTGCATCCCCATCTAGCACCTTGGTCGTGCAATCGTTTTGGTTGTCGAATGGTATGCGAGATGCCAGCTGGCTCACAATTGGACGGCCGGCCAAATCGGCGGACCAATCGTCGCAGTTGTGTTCGCGGGCGAAGCGGGGACCAAAAGAAAATGGCCCCGACGAGGGGGCCATTGATCAAACCTATCGTCTGCGGTTGCCTGCCGCGCGCCGTTTCGGCTGCGCGGGGAAGGCCTTCTTACAGGCCGAAACGCGGCAGGTCGCCATTGTGGTTCGAGATCTCGGCGCTCGCCATCAGGAAACGGTCGACCGCAGCCATGAAGCGGCTGAACAGCGAGGAGGAGGGGGCGAAAGCGACGGAAGCGGTCTTGGACATTGGAATTCCCTTTCTTGAGACGATCAGTCTTGGCGTCTCGTCTGGGGATGAAACTATGTATACCAGATGCCACTGTCTACGCGCTTGTTTGCATAGCAGCATACAAAGTCCCGCATTGCAGCATAATGCGGGGTTAATGAGGTCGGTTCGGGCTTAAATGGCCTCCAAACGGGGCTTTCCGGCTTAGACGCCGTCTCCGGACGCCGAAGCGTACCTGCCAGAGGCATATCCATACGCTTGAAGGGGAAACCGGGGCCCACCGCGCGAACCTGAAGCGAGCCGCAATGGCCGAGGGCTTTGCAGGGCAAGGCTTTGCGGGGCAAGGCTTGGCAGGGCAAGGCTTTGCAGGCAAGGCTTGGCAGGGCAAGTCAAAGCCGCTAGTGGTCTGCCCCCTTCCAATCATCTGTCAGAGTGGTTCATGTCGAGCGCCTCGCCCGCCGTCTCGATCGGCATCGATTTTGGAACCAGCAATACGGTCGTCGCCCTTGCGGCGGACGACCGCCGGGTCGAGGCCATCCGCTTCGATCACGGCGGACAGCGCCACAGCGTCTACGTGTCGGCTTTGTGCTTCTGGGAGGATCGGCCGGGCGCCGGTGCCCAGGCCGAAGGCGGCCCCTGGGCGATCGAGACGTTCCTCGAAGGACGCCACGTCTACCGCTTCCTGCAGTCGTTCAAGACGTTCGCGGCGAGCAGCAGCTTCAACACCACGCAAGTGTTCCGGCAACGCTTCAAGTTCGAGGATATTCTGGCGGCGTTCCTGCGGACGCTGGCGCGCCATGGCGGCGACAGGTTCGGCTTCGAGACCTCGACCATCACGGTCGGCCGTCCCGTGCGCTTTGCCGGCGGCAATCCCGACGAGGCGCTGGCGATGCAGCGCTACCGCGCCGCGTTCGAGCGCCTGGGCGCCGGCCATGCGCGCTACGTCTACGAGCCCGTGGGCGCGGCGTTCTCCTTTGCCCGGAGGCTGGAGCGCGATGCCACCGTGCTGGTCGCGGATTTCGGCGGCGGCACCAGCGATTTCTCCGTGATGCGTTTCTCGCGCGCGGGCGGCAGCCTTCGCGCCGAGCCACTCGGCCACGCCGGCATCGGCATCGCCGGCGACACGTTCGACTACCGCATCGTCGACCAGGTCGTCTCGCCGCGGCTCGGCAAGGGCTCCAGCTTCCGCTCGTTCGACAAGGTGCTGCCGATCCCCAGCGGCCATTACACCAACCTCGCGCGCTGGCATCAGCTCGCGATGATGAAGAGCAACGGCGATCTGCGTGAGCTGCGGGAGCTTGCACGCACCGCGCTGAAGCCGAAGCTGCTCGAGGATTTCATCGCCATCGTCGATCTGGACCTCGGCTTTTCGCTGTACCGTGCAGTGTCAAATGCCAAGGTTGCGCTGTCGGCGCAGGACGAGGTGGATTTCCGCTTCAAGGGCGGCGGCGTCGATATCGGATCGACCATCACGCGGAAGAATTTCGAATCCTGGATTGCAGATGACATCGCCCGGCTGGGGGCCACCGTCGACAAAGTGCTGGCCGAAGCCGGCATCACCGCGCGCGAGGTGGAGAAGGTGTTCCTGACCGGCGGCACGTCCTTCGTGCCCGCCGTTCGAAAACTGTTCGCCGAGCGGTTCGGCAACGAACGGCTAATGTCGGGCGATCAGTTCGAGTCGATCGCCTATGGCCTCGCGCTGATCGGGCACAGTCCCGACCCGGACCGCTGGACGGCAGGTGGCGGGCTGGAGGCGAAGGCGGGCGCTTGACGATTGTCCGTCATTGCTTCGCTGCGCTCGGAATGACCGCGTGGGTAGAGCGGCGCATCAGATCGAACAGTGCCGTAGGATGGGCAGAGCGAAGCGTGCCCACGCGTCTGTCGCCGTACGAGAAAGATCGTGGGCACGGCGCAAGTGCGCCGTTGCCCACCCTACGACACCAACTACGATACTTTCGTCACGGCTACTGATTGATCTCGGGCTCGACGAGCTTCGCCAGATTGCGCAGCGATTCCTGCCAGCCGAGATAGCAGGCCTCCGGCGGGATCACGTCGGGGATGCCGGCCTGCGTGATGTCGATCTCGGTGCCGACCGAGACCTTCTTCAGGATCACGGTGACCTCGATCTCGCCGGGCAGGTTGGGGTCGTCGAACCTGTCGGTGTAGCGGAGACGTTCGCCGGGCACGAGCTCGACATATTCGCCGCCGAACGAATGGCTGTTGCCCGTCGTGAAATTCCGGAACGACATCTTGAACGTGCCCCCGACCTTGGGCTCGAAATGATGCACGGTGCAGGTAAAGCCGTTCGGCGGCAGCCATTTCGCCATCGCATCGGCCTCCAGGAAAGCCCGATAGACTTTTTGCGGGCTGGTGGCGAGAACGCGGTGCAGGCGGATCGTGCTGGGCATAGTTGTTATCCTCAGTGTTTGATGGGCCCGAGATTGGCGTCTATGGCCCATTCATGTCACGAGGACGACCGGGAAGCCGCCGATCCGACATGGCATCTCGTTTTTTTTGTCGGCGGTCCTTCTGGCCGGGTTGCTAGATCGCTGCGACATCCTGTGGCGTCATCGTGAATGCCAGCCTGTAGCGGCCGATCTTGATATCCTCGCGAGCACCCGCCGCGTGAAGCGACGACGGCGAGAATTGGCCGGCGATCCCGGCGTCAACCACATCGGCATCGTAACCCGACAGCAGGACGATCCAGTCGGCAGCGCCGTCCCTGCCGCGGATCTGCTGCTCTGTGGTGGGCGCGCTCGTGCGAGGCGTGTCGGTGAAGAGGAGGTGGGCGCCTGTCAGCCCCGGCTGCAGCGCCAATGCGTTGAGCGTTTCCGAGAGGCGCGTTTGAAGCTCCGTCTCCCGTCCGGCCTGGGGCGACAGCCTGATGGTTGCCAGCGATGTCGCCACACCGCCGCCGAAGCTCGACGCCACCCGGCACTGGCTGCGGACCATGCCGAGATGATGCGGCATCATCTTCGCCGACCACGGCGTCGGCGCATTGAGCCGGTCGAGATATCCGCTCGACGTGAGCACCTCATACTGTTCGAGCTCGTAGAGCACGAAGAAGCCCTCTGCGTCCGTCGTGCTGGTCCAGCGCGAGCCGCGCCGGAAACCGGGAATGCTCATCCGCTCCGGAAAGTGCTCATGCGAATGCCAGTCGCCGAACTCGCTGCGCTGTTCGGGGCGAACGCTCCACCACATCGCGACGGCGGCCTTGCCCAGTAGTGACATGGTGACCTCCCATCCTGCGCAGCAAGATCAGCCCCAATGTCTACGCCTCGTCAGCGGAAGCCACAATTCCGCAGCCGTTCCTCGTTCAACTCCTCAGCGTTTCGCCAGAGGGAGGCCCCGCGTAGTCGTCTCAAACCTGGGAATGTTCCGCCGAGGTGCTGGTGCAATTAAGCTTGGACAAGCCTTGCAAGTAGAGACGGTGAGGTATACCTTAAAAGTTGTTCGTTCAGCCGCTGTGCCTTGTTGAATGCGCCCGCGGGCTCCTTTTCCAGAGACATCGACGAATTGAATTGGTTCTGCGTGAGCGTCACGCGGAATGTGCGCTTGCGCGCTTTGGAGAAGAAAATGACGACAGGTACCGTGAAGTGGTTCAACGGCCAGAAAGGCTTTGGATTCATTCAGCCCGACGACGGCGGCCAAGATGTGTTCGTTCACATCAGCGCGGTCGAGCGGGCTGGTCTTGCGGGTCTCGCTGAAGGCCAAAAGGTCAACTTCGAGGCCAAGACCGACAAGATGCGGGGCAAAGTCAGCGCAGAGAATCTCTCGCTGGCCTGAGCTCCCTGGTGCCGTTTCACGGATGTACTGAAACGGCCACGCTGCCCGCTCGATCCTAGGGATTGAGCGGGTTTTGTCTGTTTTCGGAGCAGGGTGAGGGATGAGCGCCAGGAAATCGGCAGAACCGTCACCCGAAGGTATCGCGCGTTCCAACCGCCAACGATTGGCGGCTGAAGAAGGAGCGCGCGCCATGGCGGATGCCGTAAAACAGGCGGTCGACGTTCGCAAGAACATGGCGCGGCTGCGCGAACTGCGCGAAGCCAAGGAAGCGGCCGACGCGACCCTTCGAGCATCGTTGCCGGCATCGCCCCCGACGAAGCGCAAGAGGAAGCCGCCGCAATAATCGACTTCAGCAGCGCCACCGATGAAATCTGGAGAGGACCGGTCACATGCCGAAGAGTGCGGGTCGTGCCTAGAGCCAAGTCGGACGGCGGTGGCACAATCACCTTTTTTCTGGCGCTTGGCGCTGGCCGACAGATGTGCCGGCTCGCGACCACGTTCCAAACGCAGAAACAGGCCTTCAGCTATCTTCAGAAGCACCGCACCGAGTTTGAGCGCATCGCGCGGACCCGGCTGGCGTCCGGGGAGCTCGAGGACGGCGTCGTCCTTCTCTCTATGCTCTAGAGCATGATCCGGAAAACGTACGGCGGTTTTCAGCCGGCCGGATGCAGATCGTAACCAGCGACAAGACGCTTCCTATTCGGGCAAGCCTTTTTCAAGCAGCTCTTTTTCAAGCTGCTCTTTCGACTTCGCCTCGCGGGCCAATCGCTCCGCTTTGAGCCGCTCGCGGTTCTCGTTGAGGGAGTGCTGGTCCTTGGCATAGTCGTTCATCGGCTTCTGCGTCTTGACTGGCTTGAACGCCTTGTTGGCTTCGCGCTTGGCCCGATCAGAGGATTGATCTCTCAACATTTCGACCTCACTTCGATCAATGGGCGTAGCCCGGGAGCGCCTGACGCGACGCCTCCCGCCTGCAAGCCGATATGGATTGATTGGTCCCTCCGAACGGGAGGGTGGATCATCCTTCAGTGTTGGGCGGGTCTGGCGCGAGGTTCGGTCACTCGCCGTGGAGGCGGCACGTTCGCATTTCTGAGAGCATGCCGGTCGAAGAAGTAACGGCCGGTGTGCGGTTCGGTTCCTTTGGCGCGAACAAAAAGGCCGCCGAAACCGGCGGCCTTTCGCGCTTGCAGCGAGCTTGCTTACTCCGCGGCCTGCTTCTGCGGCGGGTCGAGCGCGCCGGACTTGTGGATGTCGGCGACCTGGTGGTCGCTGAAGCCGAGCACGGAGCGCAGGATCTCGTCGGTGTGCTCGCCGAGCAGCGGGGAGCGCTCGACGTCGCTCGGGCTATCCGACAGCTTGATCGGGTTGCCGACCGAAATGTACTTGCCGCGGGTGGGGTGGTCGACTTCGACCAAGGTACCGGTGGCGCGCAGCGACTGGTCCTCGATGATCTCCTTCATCGACAGGATCGGGCCGCAGGGGATGTCGTCCTTGTTGAGGATTTCCATCGCCTCGAACTTGGTCTTGGTCATCGTCCACTGCTCGATGCGCGCAAAAATCTCGTTGAGGCGCGACAGCCGGGCCGGCGGCTTGGCGTAGTCGGGATGGGTCTTCCAGCCGGGTTCGCCGATCACGTCGCAGATCTTCTCCCAGACCGGCGCCTGGGTGATGAAATAGAGGTAGGCGTTGGGATCGGTCTCCCAGCCTTTGCACTTGACGATGCGGCCGGGCTGGCCGCCGCCGGAATCATTGCCGGCGCGCGGCACGGCGTCGCCGAACGGAATGCCTTCGCCGTACTGGCTGTATTCCTTCAGCGGGCCATGGGCGAGGCGCTGCTGGTCGCGCAGCTTGACGCGGGCGAGGTTGAGTACGCCGTCCTGCATCGCAGCCGTAACCTTCTGGCCCTTGCCGGTGACGGTGCGCTGGTAGAGCGCGGTGACGATGCCGAGCGCGAGGTGGAGGCCGGTGCCGCTGTCGCCGATCTGCGCGCCGGTCACGAGCGGCAGGGGGGG
>NZ_AJQF01000071.1:0-35949 GCF_000261705.1 Bradyrhizobium genomosp. III
GTGCACTGCGCGACGTTCTCATAGACCTTGCAGTCTTCGTACGGTCCGGGGCCGAAGCCCTTGATAGAGGCGACGATCATCTTCGGGTTGATCGCCTGGATCTTCTCCCAGGGGAAGCCCATGCGGTCGAGCACGCCGGGGCCGAAGTTTTCCACCAGCACGTCGCACTTCTTGATCAGCTCGGTGAGGACTTCCTTGCCCTTGGGGTTCTTGGTGTCGAGCGTGATCGAGCGCTTGTTGTGATTGAGCATGGTGAAATACAGGCTGTCCACGTTCGGGATGTCCTGCAGCTGGCCGCGGGTGATGTCACCCACGCCCGGACGTTCCACCTTGATCACGTCAGCGCCGAACCAGGCGAGCAGCTGCGTGCAGGTCGGTCCTGATTGAACGTGGGTGAAGTCGAGAATGCGAACGCCCGTAAGCGCTTTGGTCATGCTGTTGCTCCGTACTCTGTGTCTGCCCCCGCCAACCGCAGGGAATTAAGGGTTGAGGGGTGGACTTACTTCTTCTTCTGCAGAACGCTCTGCGGGTTGAGGTTACCGATGCGGCCGCTCTCCGAGCCCGCGGCCGGATCGATCACCGCGTTGATGAGCGTCGGCTTGCCGGACTTCATGGCTTCGTTGACGGCGCGCTTGAGCTCGTCCGGCGAGGTCGCATTCACGCCGACGCCGCCGAAGGCTTCCATCATCTTGTCGTAGCGCGCGCCCTTGACGAACACCGTCGTCGCCGGATCGGCGTTGGCGCCGTTGACGTCGGTGCCGCGATAGATGCCGTCATTGTTGAAGATGACGATGCAGATCGGCAGGTTGTAGCGGCAGATGGTCTCGACCTCCATGCCGGAGAAGCCGAACGCCGAGTCGCCTTCCACTGCGAGCACGGGGTGACCGGTCTCGAGCGCGGCGGCAATCGCCTGGCCCATGCCGATGCCCATCACGCCCCAGGTGCCGACGTCGAGACGCTTGCGCGGCCGGTACATGTCGATCACGCCGCGGGCGAGGTCGAGCGTGTTGGCACCTTCGTTGACGAGGATCGCCTCGGGGTACTCCTTGATGACGTTCTTCAGCACGCCGAGCGCGCCGTGATAGTCCATCGGCGATTTGTTGTTCATGAGCTTCGGCGCCATCTTGGCGACGTTCTCTTCGCGCTTGGACGAAATCGCCTTGGTCCATTCGGCGGGCGGGGCGGTCCAGCCGGAAGCCATCGCCTGGTTGAAGGCGGAGACGACCGAGCCGATGTCGCCGACGACGGGCGCGACGATCTCGACGTTGGAGTCCATCTCGCGCGGCTCGATATCGACCTGGATGAACTTCTTGGGCGCTTCGCCCCAGCTCTTGCCCTTGCCGTGCGAGAGCAGCCAGTTCAGCCGCGCGCCGATCAGCATGACGACGTCGGATTCCTTCAGCACGGTCGAGCGGGCCGCACCGGCGCACTGCGGATGGGTGTCGGGCAGGAGGCCCTTGGCCATGCTCATCGGCAGGAAGGGCACGCCGCTCTTCTCGACGAAGGATTTGATCTCTTCGTCGGCCTGCGCGTAGGCCGCGCCCTTGCCGAGGATGATGAGCGGACGCTTGGCACCCTTGAGCACGTCGAGCGCACGCTTGACCGAAGCGGGCGAGGGGATCTGCGCGGGCGCAGCATCAATCACCTTGACCAGCGACCTCTGGCCGGCATCGGCGCTCATCACCTGGCCGAACAGCTTGGCCGGCAGGTCGAGATAGACGCCGCCCGGACGGCCCGAGACCGCGGCGCGGATGGCGCGGGCCAGGCCGATGCCGATGTCCTGGGCGTGCAGCACGCGATAGGCCGCCTTGCACAGGGGCTTGGCAATCGCGAGCTGGTCCATCTCTTCGTAGTCGCCCTGCTGCAGGTCGACGATCTCGCGCTCCGAAGAGCCCGAGACCAGGATCATCGGGTAGCAGTTGGTGGTGGCGTGGGCGAGTGCGGTGAGACCGTTGAGGAAGCCGGGCGCGGAGACCGTGAGGCAGACGCCGGGCTTCTTGGTGAGGTAGCCGGCGATGCCTGCGGCGTAACCGGCGTTCTGCTCGTGGCGGAACGAGATCACGCGGATGCCCTCGGCCTGCGCCATGCGGCCCAAATCCGTGATCGGGATGCCCGGCACATTATAGATGGTGTTGATGCCGTTCAGCTTGAGCGCGTCGATGACGAGATGAAAGCCATCCGTCAGCTCCTGCTCGGTGCCCGGTGCCTCGGACTTGGTCGCGGTATTCAGCATGGGCCTTGTCTCCCTGGTCTCAGATAGTGGGGCGAATTGTTCGCCCTTCTGGTGAACGTTGCTAGGTTACGTAAACAGTTCCTGGCCGTGCGCTTCGACGTAAGCGGCAAGGCCGAGAGTGTGGTCGCGGGCACGCTTTTCGGCGAGCTCGGTGTCGCGTGCCTCCAGTGCTTCGATCATGCCGAGATGCTCGGGCAGCGAGGTCGCAGTGCGGTCCTTGCGTCCGATGGTCAGCTGGCGATAGCCGCGCACGTGCAGCAGCAGGTCGTTGGTGAGATCGACCAGCACCGGCGATTCCGACAGCGAGATCAGCGCCTGATGGAAGGCGATGTTGGCGCGCGAATATTCCTCGACGTGATCCTCGGGCAGGCGGTCCTTGCCGAAATCCTTGAAGTAGTCACGCAGCGCCGTGATGTCCTTCTTGCGCGCGGTGGTGGTGATGAGGCGCGCAGCCATGCTCTCCAGCGCAGCCCAGGCGCGGATCATGTCGACGATCTCGCTCTTGGTCCTGCGCACCACCATGATGCCGCGGCGGGGCACCGTCTTCACGAAGCCGTCCTGCTCGAGCATCGCGATGGCTTCGCGGATCGGGGTGCGGCTGACACCCAGACGTTCGGACAGCGCGCGCTCGTCGAGCATCACCGGCTCGGGCGTCGAATAGATGTCCATCCTGAGGATGGCTTCCTTCAAGGCGTCATACGCCTTGTTCTTGAAGCTGCTCTCCGGGGCAATACGAACGATTGCGATATCTGCCTCGGCCATGTTCGGCAACGCCTTGGTTGGTTTCCGCAGTGACACGACGAATCTCCTCCAGTGGGAGTCGTCTTTTACAGGATTATTAACGGGAAAGTTTTTGGCATACCACATGCCAGAATGTCAAGCTGGCTATTTTTTGCGGCGTTCTAAGCGATGCCGCAGCTTGACAAGTTGGCTTCTGGCATACCAAATGCCATCGCCAGCCATTTTTGATCCACGGCGGCGGAGTAATCTGGCGCTTATGCCGCTCCGTTCCGCGGAATGGAACAGAGCGCGGCGAATGGCAAGCATCACGGGCAGCCGCAAAACCACGCGCGCTTTGAAAAGAACGAACTGAGGTCAAGGGAGAAGCCACATGTCCAATTCCAAAGAAGCCGTCCGCAAGGTGCTTGACCAGGTCAAGGCGGACAACCGCACCAGCCTGACGGCCCCGGAAGGCAAGCTGGTCTGCGACGCCTATGGCATTCCGGTGCCGAAGGAGGGCGTGGCGAAGTCGGCGGGCGAGGCCGGCAAGATGGCCTCGTCGATGGGCTTCCCGGTCGTGATGAAGATCGTCTCGCCGGATATTCTCCACAAGACCGAAGCCGGCGGCGTCATCGTCGGCCTCAAGACGGCCGAAGACGCCGAAAAGGCCTATGAGACCATTCTCGGCAACGCCAGGAAGTACAAGGCCGACGCCAAGATCGACGGCGTCCAGGTGCAGCAGATGCTGGCCGGCGGCACCGAGGTCATCGTCGGCTCGATCACCGACGGCTCGTTCGGCAAGCTGGTCGCCTTCGGCCTCGGCGGCGTGCTGGTCGAAGTCCTCAAGGACATCACCTTCCGCCTCGCGCCCGCGACCAAGGAAGACGCGCTCTCGATGCTCGACGGCATCCAGGCGCATGAGATCCTCAAGGGTGTGCGCGGCGGCGAGCCGGTGAACCGCAACGCCCTCGCCGATGTCATCGTCAAGGTCTCGCAGCTCGTGACCGATTTCCCTGAAATCGTCGAGCTCGACCTCAATCCGGTGTTCGCGACGGCGAAGGGCGCGACCGCCGCCGACGTGCGCATCGTCGTCGACTTCGCCTATGTGCCGAAGCCGAAGCCGCGCCCGACCGAGGAGATCGTCGCGGCGATGAGCCGCATCATGCAGCCGAAGGCGGTCGCCGTGGTCGGTGCCTCCGCCGAGGACGGCAAGATCGGCAACTCCGTGATGAAGAACCTCATCAACGGCGGCTACAAGGGCGACATCTATCCGATTCATCCCAAGGCCACCGAGATCCTCGGCTACAAGGCCTATAAGAGCGTCAAGGACGTGCCGGGCGTGATCGACACGGCCGTGTTCGCGATCCCCGCCAAGTTCGTGGCGGCGGCGCTCACCGAATGTGGCGAGAAGAAAATCCCCGGTGCGGTGCTGATTCCGTCGGGCTTTGCGGAGGCCGGCGCGCCGGAGCTGCAGGCCGAGATCGTCGAGGTCGGCAAGAAATACGACATCCGCCTGATGGGGCCGAACATCTACGGCTTCTACTATACGCCCGCCAATCTCTGCGCGACCTTCTGCACCGCCTACGACGTCAAGGGCCACGCGGCGCTGTCGTCGCAGTCGGGCGGCATCGGCATGGCCATCATCGGTTTTTCGCGCTCGGCGAAAATGGGTGTGTCGGCGATCGTGGGCCTCGGCAACAAGTCCGACATCGACGAGGACGATCTGCTCGCCTTCTTCGAGCAGGACCCGAACACCAACCTGATCGCGCAGCATTGCGAGGATCTCAAGGACGGCCGCGCCTTCGCGGAGGCCGCCAAACGCGTCTCCAAGAAGAAGCCGGTCGTCGTGCTCAAGGCCGGCCGCACCTCGGCGGGCGCCAAGGCGGCCTCGTCGCATACCGGCGCGCTCGCCGGTAACGACAAGATCTACGAGGACGTCCTGGCCCAGTCCGGCGTGATCCGCGCTCGTTCGCTGCGGCAACTGCTCGAATTCGCCCGCGGCGTGCCGGTGCTGCCGACGCCGAAGGGCGAGAACGTGCTGATCATCACCGGTGCCGGCGGCTCGGGCGTGCTGCTGTCGGACTCCTGCGTCGACAATGGCCTGTCGCTGATGTCGATGCCGGCGGATCTGGATGCGGCCTTCCGCAAGTTCATCCCGCCGTTCGGGGCTGCCGGAAATCCTGTGGATATCACCGGCGGCGAGCCTCCGATCACCTACGTCAACACGGTGAAGCTCGGCCTCTCCGATGAGCGCATCCACTCGCTGATCCTCGGCTACTGGCACACCATCGTCACGCCGCCGATGGTGTTCGCCCGCAACATGGTCGAGGTGAAGAAGGAGATGGAGGCCAAGGGCTTCGTGAAGCCGATCGTCGCCTCGCTCGCGGGCGACGTCGAGGTCGAGGAAGCCGCCGAATATCTCTACCAGAACGGCATCCCGGCCTACGCCTACTCGACCGAGCTTCCGGTCGAGGTCCTCGGCGCCAAGTACAAATGGGCGCGCGGGGCAGGGCTGCTCTGAGACGAAGACTTCACCTCTCCTCGCTCGCGGGGAGAGGTGACAACTGTCAGGTCGCGATGAGCAAGAACGTGATCCGGCGCAAATCGCTCGAGCCTCGATCATCGGAGGCCGACAACGACACGCGCGACGGCGGCGTGCAGTCCGTCGATCGCGCGCTGTCGATCCTCGAAACGCTGGCCGAGGACGACGAAGGCTATCGCCTCAGCGATCTCGCGGTGCGGACCGGCCTGTCGGCTTCCACGGTGCACCGCCTGCTGGCGACGCTGGAGAGCCGCCGCTTCGTGCAGTTCGACCGCACGCAATCAAAATGGCATGTCGGCTCGCGCGCCTTCACGGTGGGTGCGAGCTTTGCGCGGCGGCGCAATTTTTCCGCGCAGGCGATTCCTTACTTGCGCAAGCTGCGCGATCTCACCCGCGAGACCGCCAATCTCGCCGTGGTCGACGACGAGTTCATCATCGTGCTGACCCGCATGGAGAGCCGCGAGATCATGCGCTCGCTGACCCTGGTCGGCGGCCGCGTCCCCATGGTGACGTCGGGCGTCGGCAAGGCCGTGCTCGCAACCTATTCCGATGAGGACGTCGGCGCCGTCATCCGCCATCACGGCATGCCCCGGCTGACCGAGAAGTCGATCGTGCGGCCGAGCGACCTGTTCAAGGAGCTCGAAAAAATCCGCAAGCAGGGTTTTGCGCTCGACGATGAAGAGGCCTGCATGGGGCTGCGCTGTATTGCCGCAGTGGTCTACAACGACTGTGCCGAGCCGCTCGCGGCGATTTCAGTCTCGGGCATGACCAGCCGCCTGACCGACGACAGGCTGCCGGAAATCGGCCAAATCGTGCGCGAGGTCGCCGGCGAGCTGACGGTCGCGCTCGGCGGGGTCATGCCGGCGCCGCGCTAACTGGGGAACCCGGGCACTGTCGCTGGACAGCATCGGCCGTTTTGGCTGATATGCGACCAAACGACACAATGCGGCAAACGTCCGCATGAGCCTGGAGAGCGTCCTCATGTTTCAATTTTCCGCGCGCCTTGCCGGCGCAGCCGTCGCGCTGACCCTTGCGGCAGCGACGCCGTCCCTTGCCCAGCAGCTCGAGCTCAAGCTGATGGCGCCGGCGGCCCCGGGCGGCGGCTGGGACCAGACCGCGCGCTCCATGCAGCAGGCGCTGGTGGCCGCGGGCGTCGCGCGCAGCGTGCAGGTCACCAACGTTCCCGGCGCCGGCGGCAGCGTCGGCATCGCGCAATTCGTCAACGGCGCCAAGGGCGACGGCAACCAGATGATGGTCAACGGCTTCGTCATGGTGGGCGCGCTCGCCATGAACAAGTCGCCGGTGACGCTGGAGCAGGTGACGCCGATCGCGCGCCTCACCGAGGAAATCCAGGTGATCGTGGTTCCCGCGAATTCGCCGATCAAGACTGCGCAGGATCTGGCCGCCGCGGTGAAGGCCGATATCGCCAAGGTGACTTTCGCCGGCGGCTCGGCCGGCGGCGTCGACCATGTGATGGCGGCGTTATTCGCCGGCGCGGTCGGTGCCGATGCCAAGAAGATCAACTACATCCCGTTCTCCGGCGGCGGCGAGTCGCTGGCGGCGATCCTCGGCGGCAAGGTCACCGCGGGCATTTCGGGCCTCAGCGAATATGAAGGGCAGATCAAGTCCGGCAAGCTGCGCGCGATCGGCGTGACCTCGGAGAAGCGCATCCAGGGCAGCGACATCCCGACCTTCAAGGAGCAAGGCATCGACCTCGTGATCGCCAACTGGCGCTCGGTGGTGGCGCCTCCCGGCATCACGCCGGAGCAGCGCAAAACCCTGAGCGATGCGGTCGAGAAGATGGTGAAGTCGGACGCCTGGAAGGAAATCCTCAAGCAGAAGGGCTGGGAAGACGCCTATCTCGGCGGTGACGCCTTCGCCGACTTCCTGAAGAAGGAAACCGTGCGGGTCACCGACGTGCTGAAATCGGTCGGCCTGGTCAAGTCATGACCTCGGGCGATCCGGCCCAGCCGCCGCGGCGCGTCGATCGCGCCGGTATCGTCATCGCTGCACTGCTCGCAGGCCTCGCCGCGGTGCTGGTCTTCGACGCGCGCGGCCTGTCGTCCACCGCGATGTACGGCATGGGGCCGGAGGCGATGCCTGTCGTGATCGCCAGCGGCCTTGCGCTGCTTGCGATCGGCAATTTCATCGACGCGCTGCGCGGCAATTTGCCGGCGCGCGAGAGCGCCGATCCCGTGCCCGTGGTTCTGATCCTCATCGGTCTTGCGCTGCTGATCGCCATCATCGGCTTTGGCGGCGGCTTCATCCTGGCGACGTCGGCGCTGTTCGTGACGACATCGGCCGCCTTCGGCCGCCGTGCCATCCTCGTCGACAGCATCATCGCCCTCGTGATGTCGATCCTGATCTATCTCGCGTTCGACCGGTTGTTGACGCTGAGCCTTCCGACCGGCCCGCTGGAGCGACTGCTGTGATGGACACTTTTGCGGCGCTGGCGCACGGCATGGCCGTCGCCATTCAGCCGATGAACCTGCTCTATGCCCTGATCGGTGTATTCCTCGGCACCGCCGTGGGCGTGCTGCCCGGCATCGGCCCGGCGCTGACGGTCGCGCTGCTGTTGCCGGTCACCTACAAGCTAGATCCCGGCGGCTCGCTGATCATGTTCGCCGGCATCTATTATGGCGGCATGTATGGCGGCTCCACCACCGCGATCCTGATCAACACGCCCGGCGAGAGCGCCTCGATGGCGACCGCGCTCGAAGGCAACAAGATGGCCAAGGCCGGCCGCGGCGGGCCGGCGCTTGCGACATCCGCGATCGGCTCCTTTGTCGCCGGAACCATCGCCACCATCGGCCTGGCCTTCCTCGCGCCGTGGCTGGTCGATTTCGCCGTGCGCTTCGGTCCTGAGGATTACTTCGCGCTGATGTGCGTCGCCTTCGTCACGGTGTCGGCGACCTTCGGCGATTCCCCGATCCGCGGCCTGACCAGCCTGTTCATCGGCCTGACGCTTGGCCTCGTCGGCATCGACAAGTTGACTGGTCAGGCGCGGCTTGCGTTCGGCGTTCCTGAACTGCTCGACGGCGTCGAGGTGACGACGCTCGCGGTCGGCCTGTTCGCGGTGGGTGAGGCGCTCTATGTCGCCTCGCGCCGCCACCACAGCGAGGAGAAGCTCGAGCCGGTGCGCGGCTCGCTCTGGATGACAAAGGAAGACTGGAAGCGTTCGTGGAAGCCGTGGCTGCGCGGCACCATGTTCGGCTTTCCGATCGGCGCGCTGCCGGCGGGCGGCGCTGAGATCCCGACCTTCCTGTCCTATTCGACCGAGAAGCGGCTGACGAAACACCCCGAAGAGTTCGGCAAGGGCGCGATCGAAGGCGTCGCGGGGCCGGAAGCCGCCAACAACGCCTCCGCCGCCGGCACGCTGGTGCCGCTCTTGACGCTGGGACTGCCGACCTCGGCGACGGCCGCGATGATGCTGGCGGGCTTCCAGCAATACGGCCTCAACCCGGGACCGCTGCTGTTCGCCGAGCGGCCTGATCTCGTGTGGGGCCTGATCGCGAGCCTGTTCATCGCCAACGTGATGCTATTGGTGCTCAATCTGCCGCTGGTCGGCCTGTGGGTGCGGCTGCTTGCGATCCCGCAGCCATGGCTCTATGCCGGCATCCTCGTATTCGCGACCATGGGCACCATCGCCGCAAAACCGTCGGTGGTCGAGTTGTCCATGCTCGCCGGTTTCGGCGTGCTCGGCTTTTTGATGCGCCGGTTCGATTTTCCGATCGCCCCCGTCGTGGTCGGCCTGATCCTCGGCCCGATCGCCGAGAGCCAGTTGCGCAGGGCGCTCGCGATCAGCCTCGGCGATCCCATGACGCTGCTGCAGAGCCCGATCTCGGCGACGCTGCTGGCGCTGGCACTGATCGCGCTGCTGGCGCCCTTCGTGTTGAAGGGGCTGGGCCGGTTCAAGGCGACCGAAGATTAGTCATCCCGGCGCTGGCATCTTGTGATGCTGCGTCCATCTCGTGGGGACATTCCATGCCGTCAGAACTTCGTTCGCCCCGTCTCGCCGTCCTGATCGATGCCGACAATGCGTCGGCAAAAATCGCGGACGGACTGTTCGAGGAGATCGCCAAGATCGGCGAGGCCAGCGTCCGCCGTATCTACGGCGACTTCTCCAACGCGCGGTCCAGGGGGTGGGCCGACATTCTGTCGAAGCACGCCATCATCCCGCAGCAGCAGTTCGCCTATACGACGGGCAAGAACGCGTCGGACATCACGCTGGTCATCGACGCCATGGACCTGCTTCACAGCGGCCGGTTCGACGGCTTCTGCCTGGTGTCATCCGACAGCGACTTTACCCGTCTGGCGGCCCGCATCCGGGAGCAGGGCATCGATGTCTTTGGGTTCGGCGAGCAGAAGACGCCCGAAAGCTTCAGGCAGGCCTGCCGACGGTTCGTCTATACGGAGAACCTGCTTGCCGGCACGGCGACCGCCCAGGACGCATCTTCACGCTCAGCGCCGCTTCAGCCGCCCGATGCCGCCACGCCCATCATCAAGAAGGTCATCACGCAGATGGAGAGCGAGGACGGCTGGGTCGCGCTCGGTGAAGTCGGACGGCAGCTCGCCAATCTCGCTTCCGATTTCGATCCGAGGACCTACGGCTTCCGCAAGCTGAGCGACCTGGTGCGGAAGACGAATTCGTTCGAGATCGATGAGCCGAAGGGCCGGTCGATGCGAATCCGGGTCAAACCCGCTGCGGCGCCGCCGGCGAGAACGCGGAACCCGCGCCGATCTGCCAGGTCGGGAACGGCAGGCGGTGCGGCGCCCAAGGCGTAAGCAGGGCGTGCCGTCATATTTGCACTTGCCCGGTTTGGTGCAGCGCGTAACCATCGCCGGGCCGTAACGCCGCGCGAGGGTCCCGATGACCAAACTCACCCGCTTCACCGTCGCCCCGCTGCATGCGATGACCCGGCGCCTCGCCGATGTCGCGTCCGCGCGTCTCGCGCCAGATCTGGTCATTTCCGGCGCGCGGGTGCTCTCGACCTATTCGGAACGCATCCATCCCGGTCGGGAGGTCTGGATCACCGGCGGGCGCATCGCGGCGGTGAAGCCATCAGGCGCGGCAACGAAGATCTGGCCCAACGTGGCGCTCTACGATGCCGCTGGCGGCGTCATCGCACCCGGGCTGGTCGATCCGCACATCCACATCGAATCCTCGATGGTGACGGCCTGCGCCTATGCGGAGGCCGCGCTGCTCAACGGCACCACCACGATCTTCTGCGACAGCCACGAGATCGGCAACGTCATGGATGTCGCCGGCGTGGAGGCGATGCTGGAAGACGCGCGCGAGGCGCCGCTCTCGATCTTTTTGACGGTGCCGTCGACTGTCCCTGCGACTTCGGCCGAGCTCGAAACGGCGGGAGGAGACCTTACACCGGACAAGATCGCCGGTCTGTTCGACCGCTGGCCGGAGGCGGTGGCGCTCGGTGAAAAGATGGATTTCGTGCCCGTGACGATGGGCGACGAGCGCAGCCATGCCATCCTCGCTGCCGCCTTGAAGCGGGGACGTCCGGTGTCCGGCCACGTCTACGGCCGCGAATTCGTTGCGGCCTATGCGGCCAGCGGCGTAACGGATACCCATGAGGCGATCGACCGCGACATCGCCGACGACCTGCTCGATGCCGGCGTCTGGATATTCCTGCGCGGTGGTCCGCCGACGACGCCCTGGCACTCGCTACCACAGGCGATCCGCACCATCACCGAGCTCGGCGCCTCGCACAAGCGCACGGCCGTGTGCACCGACGACCGCGACGCCGACGATCTCCTGATGTTCGGTCTCGACTGGGTGGTGCGCGAGGCCGTGAAGGCGGGGATGTCGCCGGAGCAGGCCTGGTCGATGGGCTCGCTGCATGGCGCCACGCGCTTCGGCATGGACGGCGACATCGGTGGCCTCGGCGGCGGCCGCCGCGCCGATCTCGTGCTGATGGACGACCAGCTAAAGCCACAATGCACCTGGTATGGCGGCGAGCTCGTGGTCGAGAACGGCGAGATCACCGGGCTGCTCGATCAGGCGCTGTCTCACCGCTATCAATATCCAAAGGCAGCCTACGCGACCGTGAAGCTGCCGGAGAAGGTCAAGCTGACGCCGGATCTGCCGGCGAAGGCCTGCACCGTCAATGCCATCAAAACAGCGTTGCCGGGTATCACGCTGATCCATGACAAAGTCGCGATCGAGCCAGCAAAGGACTGGCCGTCGCTGTTCGCGCGTTACGGCCTGTGCTTCGTCACAGTCATCGAGCGCCACGGCAAGTCGGCCGGCAACGTCGCTTACGGACTGCTGAAGGACTTTGGCCTCAAGCGCGGCGCGGTCGCCTCCAGCGTCGGACACGACAGCCACAACATCATCGTCGCCGGTACCAACGAGCCCGATATGCAGGTCGCGATCGCGGCCATCAAGGACCAGCAGGGCGGCGTCTGCGTCGTCGCCGACGGCAAGGTAAAGGCACTGGTTCCGCTGCCGATCGCGGGGCTTCTCTCGGACAAGCGCGTCACGGAGGTGGCCGAAGAGGTCAAGGCGCTGAAGAAGGAATGGGCCGAGGCCGGCTGCACCATCCCCTATATGGGCTTCAATTTGATTCCCCTATCGGTCATTCCGGAAATTCGCATCACCGACAAGGGCCTGGTGCTGGTGCCGCAGATGGAACTGGCGCCGCTGTTCGAGTGATCCGCTTTCATGCAACTCTCGATCTAACCGTTTGAGACCGCCGCTATTTTTCCGCGGCTGCCGCATCGTGGAAAATAAAATCGATCTCGTTGAGATCGGCTTCTGCGCACCCGATGATCTCGCTCGCTGACGCAACTTGAGCGAGGTCCGATATGGCGAAGATGCGAGCTATCGATGCTGCCGTGCGAATTCTGGAGAAGGAAGGCATCTCCACCGCCTTCGGCGTTCCCGGGGCCGCGATCAATCCGCTTTACTCGGCGCTGAAGAAGCGCGGCACGATCCGGCACATCCTGGCGCGGCATGTCGAGGGCGCCTCGCATATGGCCGAGGGCTATACGCGGGCGAAGGCCGGCAATATCGGGGTCTGCATTGGAACCTCGGGGCCGGCCGGCACTGACATGATCACCGGGCTCTATTCGGCGATCGCCGATTCCATTCCGATCCTCTGCATCACCGGGCAGGCGCCGCGCGCGCGGCTCTACAAGGAAGACTTTCAGGCCGTCGACATCGAGTCGATCGCAAAGCCCGTGACCAAATGGGCGGTGACCGTGCGCGAGCCGGCGCTGGTGCCGCGCGTGTTCAGCCAGGCGTTTCACGTGATGCGCTCGGGCCGGCCGGGGCCGGTGCTGATCGACATGCCGCTCGACGTGCAGCTGGCCGAGATCGAGTTTGACGATGAGACCTATGAGCCGCTGCCGGTCTACAAGCCCACCGCGACGCGCAAGCAGGTCGAGAAGGCGCTGGAGATGCTCAACGCCGCCGAGCGGCCGCTGATCGTCGCGGGCGGCGGCATCATCAATGCCGACGCTTCCGATCTCCTGGTCGAATTCGCCGAGATTGCCAACGTGCCTGTTGTCCCGACGCTGATGGGGTGGGGCGCGATACCCGACGATCACGTGCTGATGGCGGGCATGGTCGGCCTTCAGACCAGCCACCGCTACGGCAATGCCACCATGCTCGAATCCGACTTCGTGCTCGGCATCGGCAACCGCTGGGCCAACCGCCACACCGGCTCGGTCGAGACCTACACCAAGGGCCGCACCTTCGTGCATGTCGACATCGAGCCGACCCAGATCGGGCGCGTGTTCAATCCCGATCTCGGCATCGTCTCGGACGCGAAGGCTGCGCTCGAGCTGTTCGTCACCGTCGCCAGGGAGTGGCGCCGGTCAGGCAAGCTGCGCGAGCGCCAGGCGTGGCCCGCGGCCTGCCGCGATCGCAAGAAGACGATGCTGCGCAAGAGCCATTTCGACAACGTCCCGATCAAGCCGCAGCGCGTCTATGAGGAGATGACCAAGGCGTTTGGTCGCGACACCTGCTACGTCACCGTGATCGGCCTGTCGCAGATCGCCGGCGCGCAGTTCCTCGGCGTCTATCGCCCACGCAACTGGATCAATGCCGGTCAGGCGGGGCCGCTCGGCTGGACACTGCCCGCCGCGCTCGGCGTGCGTGCCGCGTGCCCGGATCGCGACATCGTCGCGCTCTCCGGCGATTACGACTTCCAGTTCCTGATCGAGGAGCTCGCGGTCGGGGCGCAGTTCAATCTGTCCTATATCCACGTCGTCGTGAACAATTCCTATCTCGGCTTGATCCGCCAGGCCCAGCGCGGCTTCGAGATGGACTATCACGTTCAGCTCTCCTTCGAGAACATCAACGCGCCCGAGATCGGCGTCTACGGCGTCGACCACGTCGCGGTCGCCGAAGGCCTCGGCTGCAAGGCGATCCGCGTCACCGATCCGAAGGACGCGCAGGCCGCGTTCGCGACCGCGCGCGAATTGATGGCCAAGCACCGCGTGCCCGTGGTGGTCGAGTTCATCCTCGAACGCGTCACCAACATCGCGATGGGCACGGAGATCGACAACATCGTCGAGTTCGAGGAGGTGCTGGACCTGCCGCTCGACGAGGTCGAGCGGGCGCGCCCAGGCGTGCTGCAGCCGGCGGAATAGGAGAGGACCTCATCATGCCGAAATTCGCTGCCAACCTCACCATGCTCTTCAACGAGATGCCGTTCCTGGACCGCTTCGCAGCGGCGAAGGCGGCGGGCTTTTCCGGGGTCGAGTATCTCTTCCCCTATGATTTCGACAAGGCGCAGCTGCGCGAGCAGCTGGAAGCCCACGGCCTGACCCAGGTGCTGCACAATCTGCCGGCCGGAAACTGGGCCGGGGGCGAGCGCGGCATTGCGATCCTGCCCGATCGCACCGCCGAATTCCGCGACGGCGTGTTTCGCGCCATCGACTATGCCAAGGCGCTCGATTGCGAGCAGCTCAACTGCCTCGTGGGTATTGCGCCTGCCGATGCCGATCCGCGCGAACTCAACGAGACGCTGGTGGGAAATTTGCGCTTCGCCGCCTCCACGCTGGCACGCGAGAACATCAAGCTGCTGGTCGAGCCGATCAACACGCTCGACATTCCCGGCTTCTTCCTCAACGGCACCGAGCAGGCGATACAGCTGATCTCCGAGGTGCGGTCGAACAATCTGTTCGTCCAGTACGACATCTATCACATGCAGATCATGGAGGGCGATCTCGCCCGCACCATGCAGGAATATCTGCCCCAGATCGCCCACATCCAGCTCGCCGACAATCCGGGCCGCCACGAGCCCGGCACCGGCGAGATCAATTATCCCTTCCTGTTCCGCCACCTCGATGCGATCGGCTATCGCGGCTGGATCGGCTGCGAATACAAGCCGCGCACCACGACGCTGGAAGGGCTTTCGTGGCACGCGGCGCAGACGTTCGAGACGTGAGAATGCACCCACAGCGACGGTGCGCTCCCTCTCCCGCTTGCGGGGGAGGGCTGGGGTGGGGGTATCTCCGCGAAAAGATTCGATCGAGATGCGGTGAAAGCCCCCAAGCGGATAGAGCCCCCACCCGGCGCTACGCGCCGACCTCCCCCGCAAGCGGGAGAGGTGCACCGAGCTTGTGGATCGACTTGGCCCAAATCTGGAGGAATGAGACATGACCAACATCGGCTTCATCGGACTTGGCACCATGGGACGGCCGATGGCCGGCCATCTCCTTAGCGCAGGCCATCGTGTTCTCCTGCATGATGTCGCGCCGGTCGCGCCGGAGCTGATTGCGGTCGGCGGCATTGCCTGCAAGTCGGCCAAGGAAGTCGCGGAGGGCGCGGATGCGGTCATCATCATGGTGCCGGATACGCCGCATGTGGAAGCGGTGCTGTTCGGCAAGGACGGCGTTGCGAGCGGCATCTCCAAGGGCAAGATCGTCGTCGACATGAGCTCGATCTCGCCGCTGGCGACGAAGGAGTTCGCGAAGAAGATCGAGGCGCTCGGGGCGGACTATCTCGACGCGCCGGTCTCAGGCGGGGAGGTCGGCGCCAAGGCCGCGAGCCTCACCATCATGGTCGGCGGGCCGGAGCGGGCCTTTGGCACCATGAAGCCGGTGTTCGACAAAATGGGCAAGAATGTCACCCGCGTCGGCGCCAATGGCGACGGGCAGACGACGAAGGTCGCCAACCAGATCATCGTCGCGCTCACGATCGAAGCGGTGAGCGAGGCGTTGTTGTTCGCATCGAAAGCCGGGGCCGATCCGGCGCTGGTGCGGCAGGCGCTGATGGGCGGCTTTGCCTCTTCGCGCATCCTCGAAGTGCATGGCGAGCGCATGGTGAAGCGCAATTTCGATCCCGGCTTCCGCATCGAGCTGCACCAGAAGGATCTCAATCTTGCGCTCGAAGGCGCGCGCACGCTCGGCCTGTCGTTGCCGAGCACGGCAGTGGCGCAGCAATTGTTCTCGGCCTGTACCGCGCATGGCGGCAAGGGCTGGGATCATTCCGCGATGGTGCGGGCACTGGAACTGATGGCAGGTCACGAGATCGCCGCAGCCTGAACTGTTACGCGGTAACAGTCTCCAGTTTTTGAGGCGTCTTCGCTTCGGGGGAACCGGAACAATGCTCCGGCCCCGCGGTTGAAGGCGCAGGACAATCACTGGAGACAAATCAACATGAAAACTCGTCTTGCGATTACGTTGGCTGCAGCGTCGCTGCTGGCGTCGAGCGCAGCCTTTGCCCAGTCGACGACCGAACAAGGCGCCAGGGACGGCGCGCGTGCGGGCGGCGATATTGGCGGACCGATCGGCGCCATGGTTGGCGGCACCGTTGGTGCGGCCGTGGGCGCTGGCCTCGAGATTCCGAATGCGGTCCTCGGCGGAATTCCTCGCAGCGATTCCGTCGTGGTCGAGGAGCGCGTCGTGGTAGGCGAGCCGCTGCCGCCGACCGTGGTGCTCCGTCCCGTACCGAACTACACCGAGTATCGCTATGCGGTCGTGAACGATCGCCGCGTGATCGTCGAGCCGCGCACGCGTCGGGTGGTCAAGATCATCGACTGATCCAGGCCGGCCACGGGCGTGGAGGGGAAAGGGCCCTGCGGAGTTCTACTCCGCGGGGCCTTCGCTTGCTGCAGAGGCGCTTGCGCGAAAGCGTGTCATAGCCCAATCGGTGACCGCCGCGAGCGCAAAGCCGAAGCAGGCCGTGAGCGCGTCGACCAGAAAGTCCTCCAGCCGGGCGTGGCGTCCGGGTGCCCAAAATTGCATCAGCTCGAGCACGCCAATCAGGACGACCGCGGCTCCTGCGCCGGGCAGGCGCCGCCGCGGATAGGCGAGGCCGAAGGCCAGTCCCACCAAGATGAAGGCGAGCGCATGTTCGCCGTCTTGGCCGAGGTCGGAATGGGGCCGCAGGCCGGGGGGACCGAGGGTGGCGAAAGTAACGGCGGCCGCGAGCAGCCAGGCAAATGAACGTATCAAAATGGACATCCGGTTCGCTTAGCACAGATTGGCAGCGGACCGGTACAGTCCCTCCATCAGATCGCTGTGTAGTTAATGACAAAATGTTAAAGCGGCTCGCGCACGCCGAGCCCGTGCATGAAGCGCTCCCGGATTTGTACGGGATCGCGCCTTGTGGTGCCGACGCCGGGCTTGTCGTCGATACGGACGGCGATCAGGCTCGGCGCGGCGGCGGACATCGCCGCATCGACCAGGCGCTCGAAATCCTCCTCGTCCGCAGCCCAGGCGCTGTTGGCGAGGCCGGAGCCTGCGGCGATGGCAACGATGTCCGCGACGCTTGCCGCTGGCGTCGGCTGTGCGCCGGTAATCTGATAGATGCCGTTGTCCATCACGATCATGATGAGGTTTTTCGGCTTCAACGTCGCGATCGTCGAGAGCGCGCCGAGCTGCATCAACAGCGAGCCGTCGCCTTCGAGCGCGAAGACGCGTCGGTCGGGCTGCGCCAGCGCCACGCCGAGCGCGATCGGGAAGGCGAGGCCCATGCTGCCCAGCATGTAGAAATTCTGCGGACGATGGCCGGCGGCCCAGAGGTCGAAATTGGTGTTGCCGATGCCGCCGATCACGGCTTCCTCGTGCTCGAGCTTTCCGATCAGGCGCGAGGTCACATCGAACCGGTTCATCACTTTGGTGTTGCCAGTATTCATGGTGGCGCTCACTTGTCGAAAACCTTGCCGCCTGTCAGCAGCGGGTTGAGGATCAGCGCCACCGGCGCCTGTGTCGTGACGGCTTGCTTGATCGAGCGGTCGGTGATGAATTCGAGCTCGTCGAGCCGGGTGATGGTGTGGTGCTCCAGCGCCAGCGAATCCAGCACCGGGCGCATGGTGCGGCAGACCAGCGATTGCCCGTAATTGAACTCGCCGAGCGTGCCGCGCTCGGACACGAACATGATCAGCGGGATCTGGTAGGGCACTGCGAGCGAGGCGAGCACGTTGGCGAGCGTGGCAAAGCCGGAGGTCTGCATCAGGACTGCGCCGCGCCGCCCGCCCATCCAGGCGCCTGAGACGATGCCGACGGCTTCCTCCTCGCGGGCAGTGGCGAAGGTGGTGAAGAAGGGATCGGCGTGCAGGTTCTTGATCAGGGGCGTCAGCACCCGGTCGGGCACGTAAGGGATGAGGCTGATCTCGTTCCGCTTCAGGGTTTGCAGGACGATGCCGTGCCAGCTCCCGTCGCTGGACGCCTGTCCCGCCTGAGTCTGCTGTTCCGCAATCGCCATTGCGTTCTCCCTTGGCGTATTTTCTTGGGCCGCGCATGCTTCTTGGTTCTTTCCGTCGCGCGACCGGCCGAACTTGACGGAGCGGGCGGGATTGTCAACATGTCCGGGCCGCACCGTGATCTGCGCTGAACGGCCTGTCGTAGTCGGCACCGCCATGTCATAAGCGGCGGCAACGAGAAAACGGGAGGGGGCACGGACGGGCGCGCATCGCGCCGACCTTGCGGATCTCCCTGGAGAGCCGGAAGGGTCCTGATGTCCGTCAACAGCAAGCGCGTCTTCTACTCCAATTATTTGGCCAATCCGATCTATGTCGACATCCTGAAGGCGCGGCCCGACGTCCGGCTCGATCGCATCGAGAACGGGAGCCCCGAAGATGTCTACGCGCCGATCCTGAATGCGGCGCACGTTTACCAGATCGGCGCCGCCCGGGACGAACTCGCCCCTCATTTCCATGTCGATGCCACCTTCCTGAGGCGCACGCCGAACCTGCTGCTGGTCTCCAGCAATGGCGCGGGCTTCGATCCTGTCGACGTCGAGGCCTGCACGGATGCGGGCGTGCTCGTCGTCAACCAGTCCGGCGGCAACGCCCATTCGGTCGCCGAGCACGCGCTGGCGATGATGCTGACCTTGTCCAAGCGCATCATCCAGTCCGACCGCCGCCTGCGCCGCGAGCGCGACGTCAACCGCAACGACCTCGTCGGCAACGAGGTTGAGCACAAGACCGTCGGCATCATCGGCCTCGGCAATGTCGGCCGCCGCATCGCCGCACTGTGCAAGGGCCTGCTCGGCATGAAGGTGCTGGCCTATGACCCGTATCTCTCGGCCGAGGTGATGGCGGAGCGGGGCGGCGAGAAGGTCGAGCTCGACGAGCTGTTGCGCCGCGCCGATTTCGTTTCGATCTCCTGTCCGCTCGACAAGGGCAGCCGCAACATGATCAGCACGCGCGAGTTCGGGCTGATGCAGCCGCATGCGTATTTCATCACCACGGCGCGCGGCTTCATCCATGACGAGGATGCGCTGCTCCAGGCCCTGCGCGACAAGCGCATCGCCGGTGCCGGCCTCGACGTCTGGTCCAAGGAGCCGCCGCCGCCGGAGCATCCGCTGCTCCAGTTCGACAACGTGCTGGCAAGCCCTCATACCGCGGGCGTCACGATCGAGGCGCGGCAGAACATGGGCCGGATCGCGGCCGAGCAGGTGCTGGACACGCTCGACGGCAAGCGCCCGCCACGCATCATCAATCCCGAGGTCTGGCCGCGTTATGCGGAGCGCTTCAAGCAGGCTTTTGGCGTGACGCCGGGGTAGGGGCGTGAAGGGTCAGCGCTCCGATCATTGGTTACCACGACGGAAAGGCAAAGCGCCGCATCTTATCGAGCGGGTAAGTGAACGCGTATCACTTGTCCTGTAGTTGAAAGCCCATGAGCATCTTCTCGATTGCGACATCCGGACTTTCCGCGGCGAGTTTGCGCGTGAACGTGGCCGCGAGCAACATCGCCAATGTTCGAACGACCGGCCCGCTGCCGACCTCGGGCGGGTCGAGCCCGTCGGCCGTTACAGGCAGTCCGGGCATTGCTCCGACGTTTCCCGCGGCTTACGTGCCATTGCGCGTCGATCAGGTCGACCAATCGAGCGGCTCGACGCCGGGCGGCACGACCGCGAAGGTGTCGACGGTATCGCCGAGCTATACCGCGCAATCAGACCCAAGCGCTTCCTTCGCAAACCAGGATGGGCTGGTCGCAGCGCCGAATGTCGATATCGCCAGCGAATTCGTTCAGCTGGCGGCCGCCAAGTACAGCTTCATTGCCAATGCGAAAGTCATTCAGGCTTACGCGGAAACGACAGAGTCGCTCCTCGATATAACCACATGAGGGCGGACTGCCGCCGGAATGGGCGGCGGGAACCTTGCCGGCCTTTTGATCCGCGTCAAAATCTCCTTCCCCGGTCCGGCTTAAATGGGACTAGAGTGCGGCCGGGGCAGCAGGGAGGTCCCATGTCAACCTATGTCGTCAAGTTCATGAAGGATGTGCTCGGCGAGTACGGCCGGCAGAGCGAGATTTGCCAGGGTACGCTGGAAATCGACGCCTCCGACGAGGACGAGGCCAGGGAGCGGGCGAAGGCCAGGTTCTGCAAGGACCAGGCCCTGCATCACTGGTCGCTGCATGCCGACCGCATCCATGTGCGAGCGGCCGACTTTCCGTCTTGAGGTCTACCGGCCCGGCGCCGTGACGGGCGGGGGCGCCGTGGTCCCCGCGCCGAGCGATCGCTGCACCATGACAGTGTCGGACCAGCGGCCGTGGCGATAGGCTACGCCGCAAAGCAGGCCGGCGCGCGCGAAGCCGAACTTCTCGTGCAGCGCCAGCGAAGGCGCGTTGTCGGCGTCGATATAGCCGATCATCTGGCGGAAGCCGGCCGCCGCACAAGCATCGATCAATTCCTGCAGCAGCAACCGTCCGACGCCGCGGCCGAGTTGCTCGTGGTGGACGTAGATCGAATGCTTGGCCGTGTAGCGATAGGCCGGGCGCTTGCGGAACAGCACCGCATAGGCATAGCCGACCACCTCGCCGCGAAAGGTTGCGACCAGATGCGGCAGGCGGGTCTGCTTGAGGTTCTTGCGCCGGTCGCGCAAATCGTCCGGCTCGGGCGCGCCGGTTCCCTCGATGTCGCGCGCCACGCCGTTGCGGACGTGATGGCGGTAGATCGCCAACATTGCCTCGACATCGCTGTCGCGTGACGGCCTGACCAGGACGGCTTCGTCGCTCGCGCGCGCAGCTGTTTCGTTCATTCGCACCTACTCGGCAACGACGTAAGTATAGAGCCCGATGCGCCCCTGGGCATCGATCTCCTTGTAGACGCCCTGGATCTCGACGTCGAAGCCCGGAAACGTGTTGAAGCAGGTTTCGAACATCTTGAGATAATCCACCATGGGCTTGGCCCGCTCGGTCAACCGCTCGCCGGGCACGATGGTGGCGATGCCTGGCGGATAGACCACGAAGGGCGTGGTCGCGATGCGGCCAGCGATGGCCTCGATCGGCAGGTAGTCGACATCGTTCTTGAACAGATAGCGGGCAGCATCGCGAGGCGACATCGCGATCTCAGGCATGTGCTCGGGCATGAACTGCCGGGCCTGAAGCGCGCTGACGTCGGCGGTGCGGAAGAACCGGTGCATCTCGCCGCAGAGATCGCGTAAGCGCACGCCGGCGTAGCGCGCCTGCCGCCGCTGGTAGAACTCCGGAATGACGTCGGACAGCAGCGCATTGTCATCGTGCAGCTTCTTGAAGGCGACCAGGCCGGAGATCAGCGTGCCGGCCTTGCTCGCCTCGACGCCGGGGGTGAGCAGGAAGAGCAGGGAGTTGAGGTCGTTCTTCTCGGGAACGATGCGGTTCTCGCGCAGATATTGCGCCACAACGGGGGCGGGGATGCCGTGCTCGGCATAGGCACCTGAGCGGTCGAAGCCGGGGGTGAGCAGCGTCAGCTTGTTCGGATCTGTCATGGCAAACCCCTCGGCCATGCCGGGGAAGCCGTGCCAGTTGGTATCGGGAGAGAGCTGCCACAGCGCGGGATTGGTGGCGAGCTCATCGGTCGAGAGGGTTTCCCAGGCGACGTTGTGGACGGTGCCGGGGCGGCCGACATCGGGAATGGCGACGCGGTCGGGAACGAAGGGTTCGAAGAACCAGCGCCGATCGGCGTTCTGCTCCTTCTCTTCGAACTCCCTGCGCATCGCACGGATCTTCTTGCGCAGCTCGATGCCGAGGCGGATGGTGTCGTCCCACAGCACTTCGCCTGAGCGGCCCTTCATCATCTGGGCGCCGACGTCGAGCGAGGCGAACAGCGGATAGAAGGGTGACGTGGAGGCGTGCTGCATGAAGCTCTCGTTGAAGCGGCGGTGCTCGACGCGCCGCTTCTGACCGCGGATGTGGCGGTCCTTGATGTGGATCTGTGAGGCCTGCGAGAAGCTGGCAAGCTGCTTGTGGGTCGATTGCGTCGAGATGATGCCCGGTGCTTCCGGCGGAAGGTTCGCCAGCCCCATGGCGAAACGGCCGGCATAGAGCGGGTGGAATTTCATGAATCCGGCCCAGGCCTCGTCGAACAGGATGTACTCGCAGAGATGGCCGATGCGCTTCAGGGTCATCTCGGCGCTGTGGATCGTCCCATCATAGGTGCACTGTTCGACCACGGCGACGCGGAACGGCCGCTCCTTGCGCCAAGCCTCCTTGTCCGTGACCAGCGGGTGATTGCGGATCGCCTCGCGCAAGGTTTTCTCGTCCAGCACGTCCCAGCGCATCGGTCCGATCAGGCCCCAGGCGTTGCGGATGGTCGGCACGTAAACCGGGACGCCGCCGTTGATCATCAGCGCGCCGTGATGGGCGGCCTTGTGATTGTTGCGGTCGAACAGCACGAGGTCGCCGTCGGTAACGAGGGCGCCGAGCGCGACCTTGTTCGAGGTCGAGGTGCCATTGAGCACGAAATAGGTCTTCTCCGCGCCAAAAATCTGCGCGGCTTCCTTCTGCGCCTTCAGCGCCGGCCCTTCATGGGTGAGGAGGTCGCCGAGATCGAGCACGGAATTGTCGAGGTCGTCGCGGAACACGGATTCGCCGAGATGCTCGACGAAGACCCGGCCGATCGGGCTGCGGTTGTAGAATACGCCGCCATTATGCCCCGGGCAGGTCCAGAGCTGGTTGCCTTCCTCGGCATAATCGACCAGGGCGCCGAAGAACGGCGTCTTCAGCGTCTCGGCATATTGTTTGAGCCGGCTGATCAGATTCTTGGCGATGAAGGTCGGCGTCTCCTCGGACAGGAAGACGTAGCCGTCGATGAAATCGAGCACCTCGACCGGCAGGTCCTCGAAGCGCTTGCGCCGGATCAGCAGAATAATCGGGAAATCGAGGCCGCGGCGGCGCATCAGGTTGATCAGCGCCGAGGTCTTGCCCTCCAGGCCCTTCTTGCCCCAGTCCACCACCATGCACCCGATCGCGGCATCGGTCTGCACCGCCATCTCGGCATCTTCTAGTTTGCGCGCCCGGACCACCTCGAAGCCGGAGCGCTGGATCTCCTCGATGATCTGGTTGAAGCGGACGCCTTCGAGATCGTCGGCGTCGAATACTGGTGCGGCGAACAGGAAGTTGAAGCGCTTGAAATAATCCATGGTCTGTCCCGAATGTGCGAGAAGCACAGCTCTCGGCACATTCGATGACAGTTCTATGACAGTGGAGCGGAATGGCCCCGGCTACCGCTTCGCTTCGCCGAACACCACGGTCGGCACCGCACGGTTGACGATGTCGCGTAGGGCAAAGCTCGATTGCACGCGTGCGACGCGCGGCAGGCGGGACAGCTCGGTGCGGTGGATGCGCTCGAAATCCTGAATGTCGCGGGCGAGCACGATCAGGATGTAGTCGTCGGTTCCCGACATCAGGAAGCAGCGCACGACGGAAGGGCATTTCACCACCTCGGCCTCGAACGCCTTCAATGCGTCGTCGCTCTGGCTCTCCAGCGCGATGCGAACCAGCACGGTGGTGGTGAGGCCGAACTGGGCCAGATCGAGTGCGGCCTGGTAGGCCTGGATGTAGCCCTCGTCCTCCAGTGCCTTCTGCCGCCGGGCCAGCGCCGTGCTGGAGAGCCCTACCTTGTTGGCAAGCTCGGTGTGGCTGGCACGTGCATTGGTCGTGAGTTCCGCGAGGATCGCGAGGTCTTTCCGGTCGAGGGCCAATGTTTCGTTTCCAGCGTGAAAGGGCGGCTTGGCGCCGGAAACCGGCGCGGGCCTGCCGAAACTAGCGGATATTTGCACGAAACCAAACCGGCCCCGTCGCTACGATGAGGAACCGAATCAAGGCGTTGGCAAAGGAGCCCAAAAGATGCGCGTCGGTGTGCCCAAGGAGATCAAGGTGCAGGAATATCGCGTCGGGCTCACCCCGGGCGCGGTCCGCGAATATGTCGCGGCCGGACACCAGGTCACGGTCGAGACCAGCGCCGGCGGCGGCATCGGCGCGCCCGACGAGGTGTATCGGCGGGCAGGGGCCACCATCGCCGAGAGCGCCCGCGATATCTTTGCCAAGTCCGACATGATCGTGAAGGTGAAGGAACCGCAGAAGAGCGAGTGGGTCCAGCTCCGAGAAGGCCAGATCCTGTTCACTTATCTTCATCTTGCGCCGGATCCGGAGCAGGCCAAGGGCCTGCTTGCCTCCGGCTGTACCGCGATCGCCTATGAAACCGTCACGGACGCGAACGGTCACCTCCCGCTGCTCGCCCCGATGAGCGAAGTCGCCGGCCGCCTCGCCATCGAGGCCGCCGGCGCCGCGCTCAAGCGCTCGGCAGGCGGCCGCGGCCTGCTGCTGGGCGGCGTGCCCGGCGTGCAGCCGGCGCGCGTCGTCGTGCTTGGCGGCGGCGTGGTCGGAACGCAGGCGGCGCGCATGGCCGCGGGCCTCGGTGCCGAAGTCACCGTGATCGACCGCTCGATCCCGCGCTTGCGCCAATTGGACGATCTTTTTGCCGGACGCGTGCGTACCCGCTTCTCGACCATCGAATCGGTCGAGGACGAGGTGTTCGCCGCCGACGTGGTGATCGGCGCGGTGCTGGTGCCGGGCGCCAGCGCCCCCAAGCTGGTCACGCGCACGATGCTGAAATCGATGCGGCCGGGCGCCGTGCTGGTCGACGTCGCGATCGACCAGGGCGGCTGCTTCGAGACTTCGCACGCAACCACGCACAGCGACCCGACCTACGAGGTCGACGGCGTCGTGCACTATTGCGTCGCCAATATGCCGGGCGCGGTACCGGTGACGTCGAGCCAGGCGCTGAACAATGCGACGCTGCCGTTCGGCCTGATGCTCGCGAACAAGGGCTTTGCCGCGGTGCTGGAAAACCCGCATTTGCGCAACGGGCTGAACGTCCATCGCGGCCGCATCACCAACAAGGCGGTGGCGGAGAGCCTCGGGCTGGAGTTTGCGCCGGTGGAGACTGGGCTCGCGGCCTGAATAGGCCGTCATTGCGAGCGCAAGCGAAGCAATCCAGAATCCCTCCGCGGAAAGGGTCTGGATTGCTTCGCTGCGCTGGCAATGACGATGGGACAAGCTTCAGCCTGAGTTCGTCCCGACGAATGACCTCAAGCTTTCGTCAGCCTGTACTGCCCCAGATCCGGATCATGCGTCATGCGCCAATAGTCGACGAACCGCCACGGCATCGCGGAAAACACGCGGCCACTCGAATTGCGGTAGTAGGTGCTCATGCCCGGATGGGTCCAGATCATTGTCTCGTGCTCGGTGTCGACCTTTCGGACGTAGTCGTCGAGCACATCAGGGCGGACGTCGATGGCAGCGACGTCGTGCTCGATCATTTCGGCTAGGCAGGCGGCGATGTAGCGGCTCTGGCATTCCGACTGGAAGATCACGCTGCCGCCATGCGCGGGGCCGGAGTTGGGGCCGAGCATGCAGAAGAAGTTGGGGAAATCGGGCACGGTGAGGCCGAGAAACGCCGTCGGATTGTCGTTGGCCCATGCCTGGCGCAAATTCTTGCCGTCGCGGCCGCTGATGTTGAGGCGGGCCGCCATCTCCGTCACCTTGAACCCGGTCGCGACCACGATGACATCGGCCGGGCGGTGCCTGCCGTCGGCGGTGACGATGCCGCCCCGATCGAAATGGTCGATCGCGTCGGTGACGAGTTCCACGTTCGGCCGCGTCAACGTCTTGAACCAGTTGTTGTCGAGCAGGATGCGCTTGCCGTAGGGCGGATAGGTCGGCACGCATTTTTCGATCAGGTCCGGCCGCCCCTGCAATTCCGACAGGATGAAGTCGGTCAACTCCTGGCGGTGCCGGTCGTTGCCCTTGTTGACGGCGCGCTCCGGATGCGGCCAGGCCGGGTCCTTGCGCAGGAACGGCAAGAGGCCGTCGCCATAGCGCCAGAACATGTTGAAGCGGTACCACTGCACATAGAACGGCAGATGCGCCAGCAGCCAGCGCGCGCCCTCGCTGATCGGATCGGCATAACCCTTCACCGGCCGCGCCCATTGCGCGCTGCGCTGATAGACGGCGACCGAGGCGACGCGGCCGGCGATCGACGGCACCAGCTGCATCGAGGTTGCGCCGGTGCCGATCACGGCGACATGCTTGCCGTCGAGATTGATATCGCTCGACCACAGCGCCGAATGCAGGATCGTTCCCTTGAAGTCCTCCTCGCCTTTGAAGCGGGCGCGGGAGGGATCGTTGAGCTGGCCGATGGCGGAGACCAGCGCGGTGGATTCGAAGGTCTCCTCGCCTGTCTCGGTCTTGAGCGTCGAGATCCAGCGCAGCTTGCCCTCGTCCCAGCGCGACGAGGTCAGCTCGGTGTTGACGCGCAGATGCTCGCGGATGCCGTATTCGTCGGCGACTTTCTGGAGATATCCGAGCAGCTCCTCGCGCCGGCAGAAATAGCGCGTCCAAGCATTCCCCGAGCCGAAGGAATAAGAATAGGAGTGGTTCGGCGTGTCGACGCCGCAGCCGGGATAGCGGTTGATCCACCAGGTGCCGCCGAGCTCGGCGTTCTTCTCGACGATGGTGTAGGGAATGCCGAGATGGCCGAGCGCCACGCCGAGCGCAATGGCGCAGACGCCAGCGCCGACGATCAGCACGTGCTGGTCGGCAAGCTTGTCGTCGGCAGGACGCTTGGTCCAACGTGCCTCGCGCGATACGAAGCCCATTTCCTCGCGCATCAGAGGGGCATATTCCGGCGCGACATTCTCGCCGAGACAGGCGCGCATCATCTTCAGCAGTAGCTCGTCGCCAGGGTCGGCGATGACAGGCTTCGGCGTACCATCGGCGAAGAGCTTCACCACGGCGGCGCGGATTTCGTCCTGGATCTCCTTGGGCACGCCGGCCTCGGGATCGGGGATGAGGCGGATGTCGCGCTTGGGCAAGTACGGCGCCGCGAGCCATTTCTCGTCGCCGGTCATATGCACCAGCACCATCAGGAGGCAGCGGATGTCGCCTTCCGCGATGGTCGAGGCGAGGTCGAGCGGCCTGTGCGGAGATTCGATGTTCATGGCGTGTCCTGGTCTCCGGAGGCGGTGAAGAGGCCGCGCGTCATCAGCTTGCGATAGGCGGAGATGACGTGCTCGGGCACGGCGGTGACGCCGCCGGCCGAGTAGGAGTAGCGGCGGCTGAGATAGCCGCGCGCGCCCATCAGCATGTGGACGATCGCCTCGAACTCGTCGTCGCTGAAATCCTCGATGCCGCCGGCAAGGCGCGCACGGCGGAGGATGCGGACATAGGCGACCGAGATGTTGTCGAGATGTTTCTGGTATCCGATGGGTGCGAAGAATTCGGCCTCGTTGAGGATGCGCAAAAATTCCGGCACCTCGCGGATGAAGTCGAAGAAGGCGGCGAAGCGCTCGATCTCCTGCCGCGCCGCATCCGCCGTGCCGGTGCGAGCGCGGATGAACTCGACCATGTCGAGGCCGATCTTCGGCAGCAGCTGGTCGAGCAGCTCCTGGCGGTTCTCGAAATGATTGTAGAAAGTGCCCTGCGCGACGCCGGCCTGTTCGGTGATGCGGGCGACGGAGGCTTCGGCATAGCCATGCTTGCCGACGACCTTGGTGGCGGCCTCGAAGATCTTCTGCTTGGTCCAGGCGTTGCGCTCGACGCGGTTGAGCTTTGTGATCTTCGCGGTGGCGGGGCCTTGCGTCATGCCACGGTCTCCAGTTCGGCGCGCAGCACGCGCTTGAGAATCTTTCCAGACGGGTTGCGCGGGAGGCTGTCGCGAATGATCAGCTCTTTCGGCACCTTGAAGCTCGCGAGCCGCGCGCGACAATGCTCGGCGAGGGCAGGGAGCTCGAGCCTGGCGCCCTCGGTCAGCACGACGATCGCGACCGGCCGTTCGCCCCAGCGCCCATCGCGCAGGCCGATCACCGCGACTTCGCGCACTTCGGGCATTTCATAGATGACGCGCTCGACCTCGGAAGAGGCGATGTTCTCGCCGCCGGAGATGATCATGTCCTTCTTGCGGTCGGTCAGATACAGGAAGCCATCCTCATCAAGATAGCCGACGTCGCCGCTGCGGAACCAGTCGCCGAAGAAGGCGGACGCCGTCTTCTCCGGATCCTTCCAGTAGCCGCGCGTGATTTTCGGTCCGCGCAAGCAGATCTCGCCGTTGACGTTCGCCGGCAAGACCTTGCCGTCCTCGTCGCGGATCTCGATTTCGACATGGGCAATCGCACGCCCCGTCGAGCCGATCTTCTCGATCTCGCGGCCGGCCTCCATGAAGGTGTCGCCGCCGACGGTCTCGGTGAGGCCATAGGCATCGATGTAGCGCGCATTGCGGAAAAGTTGCGAGAAGGCGCGGATGCGCAGCTCCGGCGTCTTCTCGCCGCCGCCGATGGCCCATTGCAGGCTGGAGACGTCGTAGCGCTCACGCGTCGGGCAGGTGAGCATCGCGCTGGTCATCACGGGCGCGAACCATGCCGCGTTGAGCTTGTCCTCGGCGATCGCCGCGAGCGTCGTCTCCGGCTCGAAATTGCGTTCGATGCGGATGAAGCCGCCATGCCAGAGCACGGCGAGGCCGGGCAGGTCGAGCGCGCCGACGTGATAGAGCGGGCCGACGACGAGCAGTCGCGTCTCGGCGCTGAGCCCCAGCGCGATCGTCTGGTCCGCCGACTTCCAGTAGAAATTATCGTAAGAGAGCATCACGCCCTTGGGACGATCGGTCGTGCCCGAGGTATACATCAGCCGCATCAGGTCGGATGGCGCGCGACCATGGATCGGCGCGGGCGGCACATCGCCTGCGAGATGCGTCATGCTCTGCTGCGCGGCGTCGTCGAGCACGACAATCCCGGTGCCCGCGGCATTCGCAGCCAATTCCTCGTCGACGATCAGAAGCCGTGCGCCGGCATTGCCGGCGATGTAGCCGACCTCCTCGCGGGAGAGGCGGAAGTTGATCGGCAAGAACACCGCGCCGAGATGGCTGGTGGCGAAGACCAGCTCCAGGAACGCCGCGCTGTTCTTCATCAGCACCGCCACGATGTCGCCGGCGCTGATGCCCTGCGCGGCGAGCCAGCCTGCAACCATTCGGACACGCGCATCGAGCGCCGCGCAGGAGATCTCCTCGCCGCGATATTTCAGCGCGGGCCGGTCCGGCGTGCGCCGGGCATGAAAGGCGATGAAGCTCGAAAGATTGATCATTTTGCGGATCTTGGGCCGGTCATCGGCCTCGCTTCCTCCCTCGATGAATTCTGACTCGTAATTCATCTTCGGCTTGACGTCACCCCCCACCCTCTGAAATCCTTGGGAGCACGGAGACGAGACGATCTCCGACAGGGATCAGGACACGCCGACCCGACAGAGGGAGGGAAAAATGACGAGGACCCGCACGCCGGGCATCAGCCGCCGTTCAACGCTGGCGCTGATGGGCGCCGGTGCGATGAGTGTTGCCGCGCCTTGGGTGGCGCGTGCGCAAGCCAAGACCATCAAGATCGGCATGCCGACGATCCTGTCGGGCCGCGTGGCGCAGCTCGGCACGTCCTCGCGCAATGCGGTGATGCTCGAGGTCGAGAAGGTCAACGCCGCCGGCGGCTTGGCCGGCCGGCAGATCGAAATGGTGATCCGCGATTCCAAGGGCCAGCCGCAGGAAGCCGCCCGCGTCGCGCGCGAGCTCGTCAACACCGACGGCTGCGAATTGCTGCTCGACGGCGAGGCGTCCTCCGGATCTTTCGCGGTGCATGAGGTCGCGCGCGATCTCGGCGTGCTCTGCGTCCACACCTGCTCGGAAGCCTCTTCGCTGACGGCTGATCCGAAGCAGCACATCCCGAATGCGTTCCGCTGCGTGCGCCAGGGCATCCACGATTCCATCGTCGGCGGCAGCTACGCCGCCGCGATCGCCAAGGCCAAGGGCCTGAAGAAATGGGCGACCTGTTCGCCCGACTATGCCTACGGCCGCGACACCACCGGCGAATTCACGCTGTACCTGAAACGTTTCGCGCCTGATGTGGAGATCATCAGCGAGTCCTGGCCAAAGCTGTTCCAGCCCGACTACACCGAGGTGGTGACGAAGATCCTCCAAGCCAAGCCGCAGGCGCTTTATTCCTGCCTCTGGGGCGGCGATCTCACCTCCTACATCGACCAGGCCAACATCTACGCGATGTTCAGCCAGATGGAGGTGTTCGCGGTCAACATGGCCGACTACACCGCGCTCACCGTCGTGAAGAACCTGCCCAAGGGCATCCACTCCGGCAACCGCTACATCAAGACCTTTCCGACCACGCCGGAGAACGCGGCCTGGGGCGATGCCTACAAGGCGAAGTATAACGAGTATCCGACCAACTGGTCGTGGCAGAACGCGACCGCCGTGATGTTCCTGGCCGAGGCCGCCAAGAAGGCGAACTCCGCCGACGGCAAGAAGATCGCGGAGGCATTGAAGGGCCTCGCCATCAAGTGCCCGTTCGGTGCCGACGGCACCGTGACGATGCGCGGCGACGACCACACGCTGGTCGGCTACGCCATCGGCTGGGGCACCACGATCCCGCAGGAGCCGTATGTGCCGGAGGTCAAGGCCGGCGACTGGAAGACGATCTTCGAGTTGGAGGCCGAGTGGAAGAAAAGCAAGGGTTACACCTGATCTGATGTGCGGCGGAGACGGGCGACCGTCTTCGCCGTTTTCGTTTGATTTTCGCGCCGTGTCAGGCGCGCCGCAATGAAAGTGCTCCCGTGGATCTCGACGCGCTTGCCGGCTGCCTCTCCAGCTCCGCCTGCCTGGTGACGCAGACCACCAGCGGCCTCATCATCGGCATGCTGCTGTTCCTGGTTGCGGTCGGGCTGACGCTGATTTTCGGCGTGCTCAAGGTGGTCAATTTCAGCCACGGCGCCTTCTACATGTTCGGCGCCTATTTCGCGATGACCGCCTATCAGCTCACCGGGAGCTTCGCGCTCGCGATGCTGGCGGGCGCGGCCGGCACCGCCATTCTCGGATTGATCTTCGAGCGCGTCTTCATGAGCCGCGTCTATGGCGCGGACGTCTTGATGCAGCTCCTCGTCTGCTACGCCTTCGTGCTGATCTTCGACGATGTCGTGCGCCTGATCTGGGGGCCGGAATTCAAGTCGATGGGCATGCCGTCCGCGTTCCAGGTGATGCCGCTGTTCATCGCCGGCGGCGTGGTGCCGCCTTATTATCTGCTGCTGATCGGCGTTGCGCTCGTTGCGGCTGTCGTGCTCGGCATCGGGTTGTCGCGCAGCCGCATCGGCAAGGTGATCCGCGCCGCCGCGCAAAATCCCGGCATGGTGTCCGCGCTCGGCATCAACACGGGCCTGATCTATGGCGGCGTGTTCGCGCTCGGCGGCATGCTGGCGGGCCTCGCGGGTGCGCTCGCCGCGCCGGTGCGCTCGCTCACGCCCGGGATGGGATTCTCGGTGCTGATCGAATCCTTCATCGTCACCGTGATCGGCGGCATGGGCTCGATCCTGGGCGCCCTGATCGGCGCGTTGCTGCTCGGCCTGATCCGCTCGTTCGGCTCGCTCGGCTTTCCGCTGTTCACGGAAGGCCTGATGTATCTGTTCATGGTGATCGTGCTGGTCTCGAAACCCACCGGCCTGTTCGGCAAGGAGGCGGCATGACCGAGCTGGAGGCCGGACACGCGCAAGGGCTGGCACCCGTGCGCGGTGGCTCGGTGCTGCAACGCTATCGCGACGTCCTGATCGCGCTGATCGCTTTTGCCGTGCTGGCGAGCCTGCCGCTGTTGACGGGCAGCAAGGCGCTGCTCGATTTCGTCATCCGCTGCTCCGCCTACGGACTGTTCGCGACCTCGCTCAACCTCCTGGTCGGCTACACCGGCCTGACCTCGTTCGGCCATGGCATGTTCTTCGGCCTTGGCGCCTACAGCTTCGGCCTGATCATGCAGAAGCTCGGCGTGCCCATTCCGGTCGCCTTCGTTGCGACGCTGGCGATCACGGCGCTCATCGCGGCCGTGATCGGCGCGATCTGCGTGCGGCTGAAGGAGATCTATTTCGCCTTCGTCACGCTCGCCTTCCAGATGCTGATCCACTCGACCATCCTGTCCTGGGCTTCGTTCACCGGCGGTGACCAGGGCCTGCGCGGCGGCATTCCGCGACCCGTCTTTCTCGGCATCGATCTGGCCAACCACGTCCATCTCTACATCGCGAGCTGCGCGCTGTTGATCCTTGGGCTGCTCGCGATGCGGCAGATCGCGCAATCGCCGTTCGGCTACACGTTGCGGATGATCCGCGACAATGCCGCGCGCGCGAGCTTTCTCGGTATCGACGTCTGGCGCGCCAAGCTCACCGTGTTCGTGCTGGCGGCGCTGTTCGCGGCGATGGGCGGCATGGTGATGGCGCTGTTCGTTTCCGGCGCCTATCCGGAATTCGCCTATTGGACCATCTCGGGTGAAGGCATCTTCATCAACATGCTCGGCGGCGTTTCAACCTTCTTGGGGCCGATGGTCGGCACCGTGCTGCTGCTGCTGCTCAACGACACCGTGACGCGGTTCACCGAGTATCACGGCATCGTGCTCGGCGTGGTCATCCTGTTCTTCGCGCTGGGCCTGCGCAAGGGCCTGCTGGATTTCGTCGCCGAGTGGTTCTCGCAGCGGCGTGACGCAGGCGAGGGCCGCTAGCGATGCTGGAGATCCGCAACCTCGCAAAATCCTTTGGTGGCGTGAAGGCGACCAACGACGTCTCGCTGGATTTCCCCGACGGTTCGCTCACTGCGGTGATCGGTCCGAACGGCGCGGGCAAGAGCACCTTCTTCAATTTGATCACCGGCGCGTTGAAGCCTGACACCGGCCAGGTGCTGCTCGACGGTGTCGACCTCGCCGGCCGCTCGCCGCCGGAGATCGTCCGTCACGGCATCGGCCGCGCCTTCCAGGTGGCGAGCATCTTCAAGTCGCTGACGGTGCAGGAGACCATGTTAGCCGCCGTCAGTGCCGACCAGCGCACCTCGGCAGTGCTGCACAAGCGCTTTCCTCTGCCGGAGACGCGCGACCGCGCCGAGCACGTGATGGAGCTGCTGGGCCTTGCCGGCAAGCGCCATCGCACGGCCGCGACGCTGTCACATGGCGATCAAAAGCTGCTCGACATTGCGCTGGCGCTGGTGCTCGAACCGAAGGTGCTGCTGCTGGACGAGCCCACCGCCGGCATGGGCCCCGAGGAGCGCTGGCGCATGATCGACAAGGTGCGCGAGCTCTGGGAGACGCAAAAAATCACGGTCGTCTTCATCGAGCACGACATGGACATCGTCTTCAAGATTGCGCCAAAAATCGTCGTGCTCTGCTACGGCCGCATCCTCGCCACCGGCACGCCCGAGGAGATCCGCAACGACAGCGCCGTGATCGAAGCCTATCTCGGCACCGAACATGCAGGAGCGGCCGGATGAGCTCTGTCGTCATCGAGGTCGCCGATCTCGACGTCTATTATGGCACCAGCCAGATCCTGTTCGGTGTCGGCCTCTCGGTGCGGCAAGGCGAGACCATGGCACTCCTGGGCCGCAACGGGGCCGGCAAATCGACGACCATGAAGGCGATCATGGGGCTGGCGCCGCCGCGACGGGGCAGAGTGAGCCTGCGCGGTGCTCTGATCTCGGGCCGGAAGCCGCATCATATTGCGCGCGCCGGTCTTGGCTTCGTGCCGGAGGACCGCCAGATCTTTCCGGAGCATACGGTCGAGGACAATCTCGTCATCGGGAAGAAGAGGGGGCCGGAGGGCCAGGACGAATGGCCGATCAAGCGCATCTATGAGGTCTTCCCGCTGCTGGAACCGCTGCGCCATCGCATTGCCGGGCGTCTCTCGGGCGGCGAGCAGCAGATGCTGGCCATCGCGCGCACGCTGATGGGCAATCCTGCGCTGTTGCTGCTGGACGAGCCGAGCGAGGGGCTTGCGCCGATCATCGTGCAGCGGATCGGCGAATTGTTGCGGCAGCTTCGAAGCATCGGATCGACCGTGCTGATCGCCGAACAGAACATGCATTTCTGCCTGGGGCTCGCGAGCCACGCCACGGTCATCGACAAGGGCCAAATCGTCTATGCCGCCGGAATCGACGAGCTGAAGGCCAACGACGCCATCCGCCGGCGTTATCTGGCCCTCTGAGCCGGGCGGGCGGTGTCCGAATAGGCCCGAAGAAGAAAGCGGTTGTCCGAGGTCATTCCGGCGGAAGGAGTTTCCCCGCGGGGGACCAAAAAAGCCAATCGCTTCCATTGCTGTTTGGGGTCGAAAAGACGACATTTCAGCCACGAATTGATGGATTGGCCTGCTATGGAACGCACTGGATTTGAGCCCTTTGGCGAGCAGTTGGTATCCGCGACGGATGCCCAGCCGAAGTCGCGCGCGTCAAAGCTCCTGTTGCGGGTCGGCACCGGGGTGTTCTGGTCGCTCGTGGCCGGAATCGTGCTCGCGCGTGCAGCGTTCTTCGAACCCGGCGTTTACGACGGGTTCAGCCGTGTGGCCTCGCTCGCCAAGAGCCTAATCTTCTGAGGCCGTTTATTCCGGGTTAGGACAGAACTTCCCTCGGCCCTGATATGTCGAAAACTTATTCCCCATTGAGCTGGCGCTGCGTATAAATCTTTCTCCTCTGGGAGAGATTTGTGTCGCAGAATCAAGCATCCAGCCCGGCCGATGCCAAGCCGGCCACCGCCGCGAGCCGTATTTTCGCGCTGATTCCAGGCATCCTCCTCTGTGTCGCCGTCGCCGGTGTCTCGGCCCTGCTCGAAAGGGCGGAGCTTGGCGTTTTCGAGCATCCCTATGTCGAGGCGCTGGTGATGGCGATCCTGCTCGGGATGGCCCTGCGCAGCTTCTGGAAACCCGCGCCGCGCTGGCAGGCCGGCATCGCCTTCAGCGCAAAACAGCTCCTCGAAGTCGCGGTCATGCTGCTGGGCGCCTCGATCAGCTTCGCCGCCATCGCGGCCTCCGGCGTCGCGCTGCTGGCGTCGATCGCAGCGGTCGTGGTGATTGCGCTCTGCGTCTCCTTTGGCATCAGCCGGATGCTGGGTCTGTCGACGCGGTTGTCGATCCTGATCGCCTGCGGCAACTCGATCTGCGGCAATTCGGCGATTGCCGCCGTGGCCCCGATCATCGGCGCCAACAATGACGAGATCGCATCCTCGATCTCCTTCACAGCGATCCTTGGCGTGATGATGGTGCTCGGCCTGCCGCTGCTGATTCCGCTGTTGCAATTGTCTGCCACGCAATACGGCATCCTCGCCGGCCTCACGGTCTATGCGGTGCCGCAGGTGCTGGCCGCGACGGTCCCGGCCGGGCTCGTCTCGACACAGATCGGCACGCTCGTGAAGCTGATGCGTGTGCTGATGCTCGGGCCGGTCGTGGTCGGCCTGTCGCTCGCCGCCTCGCGCTGGCAGAGCGATGCCAAGAAGACCCATGTTGGCTTCTTCCGCCTGGTGCCCTGGTTCATCCTCGGCTTTCTGGCGCTGGCGACCTTGCGTTCCCTCGAAATCGTGCCGGGGACGGTGGTTGGTCCGGTGACCAAGATCACGAGCTTTCTCACCGTGGTGTCGATGGCGGCTCTCGGTCTCGGCGTCGACGTACGCGTGCTCGCCAATGTCGGCGGGCGGGTGACGGCCGCGGTAACGCTGTCGCTGATGCTGCTGCTCGGCATCAGCATCGCACTGGTGCATTGGTTCAAGTGAGCGGCGCGCTCTCTGGACTTCCCCCGCCAGACGTTTATTGGTTTTCGCCAATGTGATCGGCTGCGGCTGATCCGATAAACAACGAGGGCGCGGCCATGACGACATTGACGGTGAAAGACCTTCTCCCTGAGGACGGAACACGCGGCACACTCGCCGGCCGCGTCTGGCTGCCGCAGGCG
>NZ_AJQF01000072.1:0-6894 GCF_000261705.1 Bradyrhizobium genomosp. III
TCCGTGGCGACGGCGTGTTCGACGTCACCGCAAGATTTCCGACCATCAGCGCGCTCTGCGAAGAGGACAACCCGGCCAAGGCGCTGAGCCTGACCAAGGGCGAGCGCATCGGCGATCTCGACGCCATCGTGGCCAACACGGCGCCGGACCAGCGCGATCGCCAAAAACCTTGGCTGCTTGCGCCCGTGGACCTGCAGACGCTGAAGGCTGCCGGCGTCACTTTTGCCATCTCGATGCTGGAGCGCGTGATTGAGGAGCGCGCAAAGGGCAATCCGGCCTCGGCCGAAGCGATCCGCAAGGAAGTGACGCGGCTGATCGGCGATGATTTGTCGAAGCTCAAGCCTGGCTCCGACCAGGCGATGCATCTGAAGCAGGTGCTGATCGACCAGAACGCCTGGAGCCAATATCTCGAGGTTGGCATCGGTCCCGATGCCGAAGTGTTCACCAAGGCGCCGACCATGTCCTCGGTCGGCACCGGCATGGATGCCGGCCTGCATCCGAAATCGACCTGGAACAATCCGGAGCCGGAGCTCGTGCTGTTCGTGTCGAGCCGCGGCAAGATCGTCGGCGGCGCGCTCGGCAACGACGTCAATCTGCGCGACTTCGAAGGACGCTCGGCGCTGCTGCTGTCGAAGGCCAAGGACAACAACGCCTCCTGCGCGATAGGACCGCTGCTGCGCCTGTTCGACGACAGTTTTACGCTCGACGATGCGCGCAAGCTCGACATCAGCCTGAACGTGAAGGGGGCGGACGGCTTCGTTCTCGACGGCCATTCCTCGATCAGCAAGATCAGCCGTGATCCGACCGATCTGGTCGAGCAGACCATCGGCAAGGTGCATCAATATCCTGATGGCTTTGTGCTGTTCCTCGGCACGATGTTCGCGCCGGTCAAGGATCGCGATGCGCCGGGGCAGGGGTTCACCCACAAGCGCGACGACATCGTCACGATCGCAGCGCCCCAGCTCGGCAAGCTCGTCAACCGCATGCGCACCAGCGACGAGTGCGAGCCCTGGACCTTCGGCATCGGTGCGTTGATGAAGAACCTGGCGCAGCGGAAGCTGATTTAGCGCTTCACGTCTCGCAGCTGACCTCCCACGCGAACGTCTATGAGGCCGTCATGCCCGGGCTTGTCCCGGGCATCCACGTTCTTTGTCAGGCGAGGTAAGGCGTGGATGGCCGGGACAGGCCCGGCCATGACGGTTGTCCGTGGCTGGACTCACCTACAAACCTCCTTCATCTTCCCGTTGCATCGGGGGAACAAAATCGCGCTTGGCGTGTCTTAGAACCGCCTGCCGCCGCTCGGCGCGATTTCCTCTAAATAGTAAAATAATATGACTAGTCGGAACTCTTCTTCCGTGAAATAGTCCCTCCCGCCGCCTCGAAGGCCGGCCTGCGGGTGCCATGTTACCAATAGGCGCCCCGGATAACATCTTGGGAGACTCGCCTGATGATCCTCAAAGCCCTCTTTGCGGCCAGCGCCACGGCCGCCTTGCTGCTCGCGCTGCCCGCGAATGCCGCCGAGCTCACCATCGGCTTCTCGCAGATCGGATCGGAATCCGGCTGGCGCGCGGCCGAGACGTCGGTCTCCAAGCAGGAGGCCGCCAAGCGCAAGGTCAATCTCAAGATCGCCGACGCGCAGCAGAAGCAGGAGAACCAGATCAAGGCGATCCGCTCCTTCATCGCGCAGAACGTCGATGCGATCTTCCTCGCGCCCGTGGTCTCGACCGGCTGGGACTCGGTGCTGAAGGAGGCCAAGGAAGCCAAGATCCCGGTCGTGCTGCTCGACCGCGACATCGATCCGTCCGGCAAGGAGCTCTATCTCACCGCGGTCACCTCGGACAGCGTGCATGAGGGCGAGGTCGCCGGCGACTGGCTGGCCAAGACAGTCGGCGCCAAGGCCTGCAACATCGTCGAGCTGCAGGGCACCGTCGGCGCCAGCGTCGCCACCAACCGCAAGAAAGGCTTCGACACCGCCATCGCCAAGCACGCGAACCTGAAGGTGGTGCGCAGCCAGACCGGCGACTTCACCCGCGCCAAGGGCAAGGAGGTGATGGAAAGCTTCATCAAGGCCGAAGGCGGCGGCAAGAACATCTGCGCGGTCTACGCCCACAACGACGACATGATGGTGGGCGCGATTCAGGCGATGAAGGAAGCCGGCCTCAAGCCCGGCAAGGATATCCTCACCGTTTCGATCGACGCGGTCCCCGATATCTTCAAGGCGATGGTTGCCGGCGAAGCGAACGCCACGGTGGAGCTGACGCCGAACATGGCCGGCCCAGCACTGGATGCCGTCGCAGCCTTCAAGGGCAAGGGCACGGTTCCGCCGAAGTGGATTCAGACCGAGTCCAAGCTCTATACTGCCGCCGATGATCCGCAGAAGATCTACGACAGCAAGAAGGGCCTCGGTTACTGAGGCGGGCGCCGCGCCGGACCGCTTCCGGTGGTCCGTCGCCCCCTTCGAAACCGCTGCACGAACGACTAGGCTGGGTGTCCGCTTCAATGGCGGGCACCCGTGGGAGCGAATTTGCCATGCAGAACAGCCCCGATCCTGCTCTGCCCCTTCTTGAGGTGCGCGGGATCAGCAAGAGCTTCGGCGCTGTGCGCGCGCTGCAGGAGGTCGACTTCACGCTGCGCGCCGGCGAGATCCATGCGTTGCTCGGCGAGAACGGCGCCGGCAAGTCCACGCTGATCAAGGTCGTCACCGGCGTATTCCCACGCGACGCCGGCATCGTCAGGATCGGCGGTGAAGAGGTCGCGCCGCGCTCGGCCAAGGCAGCGCTGGCAGCGGGCATTGCCACCGTCTACCAGGAGGTCAATCTGCTGCCGAACCTGTCGGTGGCGCAGAACCTGTTCCTCGATCGCCAGCCAATACGCTTCGGCATCGTGCGCGAGGGCGAGATGCGCCGCCGCGCCAAGGCGCTGCTTGCGGAGTTTGGCCTCGACATCGACGTCGCCGCGCCGCTCGGCAACTATTCGGTCGCCGTGCAGCACGTCACCGCGATCGCGCGCGCCGTCGATCTCTCCGCGCGGGTGTTGATCCTGGACGAGCCCACCGCGAGTCTCGACCGTCACGAGGTCGAGATCCTGTTCGGCATCATGCGCCAGCTCGCGAAACGCGGCATCGGCATCGTCTTCGTCAGTCACTTCCTCGACCAGGTCTACGAGATCTCCGATCGCATCACCGTGCTGCGCAACGGTCGCCTCGTCGGCGAGCGCGAGACCGCCTCGCTGCCGCGCCTCGAGCTGATCCGGCTGATGCTCGGCCGCGAGTTGGCCGAGACCACCAGCGCACGCGCATCAGTGGGCGAGCACAAGGTGCGCGAAATCTGCGCGAGTTTCGAGAATTACGGCAAGGCCGGCTATGTCGCGCCGTTCAATCTCGAGCTGCGCCATGGCGAGGTCGTCGGTCTCGCCGGCCTGCTCGGCTCGGGCCGGACCGAGACGGCGCGGCTAGTGTTCGGCGCCGAGCGCGCCGATGGCGGGAAGGCGAGGGTGGAAGGTGTGCCGGTGCGGCTGCAGTCGCCTCGCGACGGCGTACGCCACGGCTTTGGCTATTGCCCGGAGGAGCGCAAGACCGACGGCATCGTTGCCGAGCTCACGGTGCGCGAGAACATCGTGCTCGCGCTCCAGGCCAAACGCGGCCTGCATCGGCCGCTGTCGCGCCGCGAGCAGGACGAGATCGCGCGCCGCTACGTCAAGATGCTCGACATCCGTCCGCCCGATGCTGAGCGCCCCGTCGGCCTGTTGTCCGGCGGCAATCAGCAGAAGGTTCTGCTGGCGCGCTGGCTCGCGACCTCGCCGCGGCTTCTGGTGCTGGACGAGCCGACCCGCGGCATCGACGTCGGCGCGCATGCCGAGATCATCCGCCTGATCCGCGAGCTCTGCGACGACGGCTTGTCGCTGCTCGTGATCTCCTCCGAGCTCGATGAGATCGTAACCTATTCCGACCGCGTCGTGGTGCTGCGCGACCGCGCCCATGTCGAGGAGCTCGCGGGCGACGCGGTCGACGTCGGCAACATTCTCGCGGCCATTGCCGCCGATAGCGCCGCTGTTGCGCTTGAGGCCCACACATGACAGCGCTGTTGCCGCGCCGCGGCCTTGCCCAGATCCTCGCATTGATCGTCATCCTCGCGGTCGACCGTGTTGTGTCGCCGCAATTCTTCGACCTGCGCCTCCAGGACGGCCGTCTGTTCGGCAGCCTGATCGACGTGCTCAACCGCGGCACGCCGGTGGCGCTGCTGTCACTCGGCATGGTTCTGGTGATCGCGACGCGCGGCATCGATCTGTCGGTTGGCGCCGTCATGGCGATCGCGGGCGCGATCGCGGCGAGCCTCGCCGACACTCACAGTCTGGCCGTCGTGCTGGCGGCAGCGCTCGGCGCGGGCCTGATTTGCGGGCTGTGGAATGGCTTCCTTGTCGCGGTACTCGGCATGCAGCCGATCGTGGCGACGTTGATCCTGATGGTGGCGGGACGCGGCATCGCCCAGCTCATCACCGAGGGACGCATCGTGACGTTCTCCTCGCCGGATCTGGTCTGGCTCGGCAATGGCTCGGTGCTCGGCCTGCCGGTACCGGTCGTGATTGCGCTCGGCATGCTGATCCTCACCGGCGCGGTGGTACGTGGCTCGGCGCTGGGGCTCCTGATCGAGGCGACCGGCGGCAACGCGCGGGCGAGCGAGCTTGCCGGCGTCGGCACCCGTGCGATGATCCTGTCGGTCTATGTCTGGTGCGGCGTCTGCGCCGCGCTGGCTGGCGTGATCGCGGCGGCCGACATCATGGGGGCAGACGCGAACAATGCCGGCCTCTGGCTCGAGCTCGATGCGATCCTGGCCGTGGTGATCGGCGGCACCTCGTTGTTCGGCGGCCGCTTCAGCCTCGTGCTGGCCGTACTCGGCGCGCTGATCATCCAGACCATGAACACCGGCATCCTTTTGTCCGGCTATCCGCCGGAGTTCAACCTGCTGGTCAAGGCGGTAGTGGTGCTCACGGTGCTGTTGTTGCAATCGCCGAAGCTGACCGGCTTTGCCGGCATCTCTGCGCGGCTGCGGAGGACGAAGGCATGAGAGGTCTGCCGCCCGCCCTCATTACGGCGATCGTGCTGGTCGCGGGCTTCGCAGCCTGCGCGGTGCAGTTTCCCAACATCGCCTCGACCCGCGTCGTCGGCAATCTCCTCACCGACAACGCTTTCCTCGGCATCGTCGCGGCCGGCATGACCTTCGTCATCATCTCCGGCGGCATCGATCTCTCGGTCGGCTCGGTGATCGGCTTCACCACGGTCTTCGTTGCGCTCGCGATCGAGCGCTGGGGCATGCCGCCGCTGGTTGCTTTCGTCGCCGTCCTCGCACTCTCGGCGGCCTTCGGTGCGGCGATGGGCGCGGTGATCCATGTCTTTGATTTGCCACCCTTCATCGTGACGCTCGCCGGCATGTTCCTGGCGCGCGGAGCGAGCTTCCTGCTCTCCACCGAATCCATACCGATCACCGCGCCTATTTATTCGACCGTGTCGGACTTCGCCTTGCGATTGCCGGGTGGAGGGCGGTTGACGGCGATTGCGATCATCATGCTCGCGATCGTGATCGGCGGAGCCTTTCTGCTGCATCTCACCCGGTTCGGCGCCAATGTATATGCGCTCGGCGGCAGCCGGACGACCGCGAGCCTGATGGGCGTTGCGGTCGGCAAGATGACCGTGAAGATCTACATGCTGTCGAGCCTGCTCGCAGGCATCGCCGGCATTGTCTTCTCGTTCTACACCAGCGCCGGCTATTCGCTTTCCGCCGTCGGCGTCGAGCTCGACACCATCGCCGCCGTCGTGATCGGCGGCACGCTGCTCACGGGCGGGCAGGGCTCGGTGATCGGTACTTTCCTCGGCGTGCTGATCCAGGGCCTGATCCAAACCTACATCAATTTCGACGGCACGCTGTCGAGCTGGTGGACCAAGATCGCGACCGGTATCTTGCTGTTCGCCTTTATTGCCTTGCAGCAGGGACTGGTCGCGCTCGCGCGCCGGCCGCTGGCGAAGAGCGCAGGAGCCGCCACATGACATCGCGCATCGTCGTCATCCCGACACGGCGGGCTCACTCCAACCATGCGGAGGTCGCCCGCTCGATCGGCATCGACATCATCGCCGGCCGCTACGCCGAGGGCACTCGCCTGCCTGGTGATGCCGAGATGATCGCGATGTTCGGCGTGTCGCGGCCGGTGCTGCGGGAGAGCGTGAAGACCCTGGTCGCCAAGGGCCTGCTGACCACCAAGGCGCGCGTCGGCACCGTCGTACGCGAACGCGCCGCCTGGAACATGTTCGACGCCGACGTCCTGGCCTGGCATCTGGACGCCGGCATCGACAAGCGTTTCCTCAACGACCTCGCCGAGATCCGTCTCGCGGTCGAGCCGCGCGCGGCGATGCTGGCGGCCGCGCAGCGGTCGGAGGAGGACCTGGCCGAGCTTCGGCGCAGCATGGACCGCATGCGGCTCGAAGCGTCCGATTCGGTCGGCTTTGCCGATGCCGACCTCGCACTCCACGTCGCCGTGGCGCGCGCCTCCGGCAACCTGTTCATGCGCTCGATCGGTCACGTCATCGAGGCCGCGCTTCGCGCCTCGTTCCTGCTGAGTGCGCCGGTCGAATTGGAAGACCGCGACACGGTGCTGCTCTGGCACCAGAAGATCGTCGATGCCATTGCGGCCGGCGATGCGGAGGCCGCCTCTGAGGCGATGATTTTCGTCATTCACAACGGCATGCATCGCCATGAGGGCACGGTCATCGAGACCGCGCCGGCCTCCGTGGAATCTGGAGAGGGATCGTGACGGAACTCCGCATCGCCATCGTCGGCTTCGGCAAGATCGCGCGTGACCAGCATGTCGGCGCGATCGCCGCCGTGCCGGGCGCGGCACTGGCGG
>NZ_AJQF01000073.1:0-3608 GCF_000261705.1 Bradyrhizobium genomosp. III
TGCCGGGACTGCCGCATTTCGCGACCATCGAGGAGCTGCTGGAAAAGGGACCGCCGATCGATGCGGTCTCGCTCTGCACACCGCCGCAGGTGCGTCGCGCGCAGGCTGCCGCGGCGCTCGCCGCCGGCAAGCATGTCATGCTGGAGAAGCCGCCGGGCATCGGTGTCGCCGAGCTCGATCCGCTTGTAGCGATGGCGGCGGAGGCAAAGCGCACGCTGTTTGCGACCTGGCATTCGCGCCATGCGCCGGCGGTCGAGCCCGCGCGGCAATGGCTCGCTGAGCGACGCATCAAGTCGGTGCACGTCAGCTGGAAGGAGGATGTTCGCGTCTGGCATCCCGGTCAGGGCTGGATCTGGGAACCAGGCGGCCTCGGCGTGTTCGATCCCGGCATCAACGGGCTGTCGATCCTGACCAAAATCCTGCCGAAGCCCGTGTTCGTCACCGCGGCCGAGTTGGCGTTTCCCGCCAATTGCCAGGCACCGATTGCGGCGAACCTGACGCTGACGGACATCGACGGCCTTGCTGTGATCGCCGAGTTCGATTTCCGCCAGACCGGACCGCAGAGCTGGGATATCCTCGTCGATACCGACCAGGGCCGGATGACTTTGTCCAGCGGTGGCGCACGGTTGGAGGTCGACGGCAAGGTGCTTGCCGAGGCGCCCGATGAGGAATATCGCGGGCTCTACCGGCGCTTCGTCGAGCTCGCGGCGACCGGCGCAAGCGACGTCGATCTGACGCCGCTTCGCCTCGTTGCCGACGCCTTCCTGCTCGGCAGGCGCACCGTCGTCGAACCGTTTGTGGATTAGACATGGCCGCATCAAAAATCACAAAAGACATCTTCGGCACACTGCCTGACGGTCGCAAGGTCGAGCGCATCGTGCTGCGCGGCGAGGGCGACTTCGAGGCGCGCATCATCACCCACGGCGCGGTGATCCAGGCGCTGATTGCGCCGGATGCGAAGGGCGGTCATGACGACGTCGTGCTCGGCCATGACGCGTTCGCCGGCTATCTCGCGGAGCGAAAGTTCCTTGGGGCCACCGTCGGCCGCTATGCCAACCGCATTGCCAAGGGGCAGTTCTCGCTCGACGGCGAGACGGTGCAACTTCCCGTCAACAACGGGCCGAACGCGCTGCACGGCGGCCTCGATGGATTCGACCGCAAGCTCTGGCAGATTGCGGAGATCGACGACGGCGCCGAGCCCGCGGTGACGCTGACCTATGTCAGTCCGCATGGCGAGGAGAATTATCCCGGCCAGCTCGATGTCCGCCTGACCTATCGCGTCACCGGCCCGACCGAATTGTCGTTGAGCATGGAGGCGCGGACCGACCGTCCCACCATCGTCAACCTGACCAACCACAGCTTCTTCAATCTGGAAGGCGCAACGTCAGGCACGCCCATTCTCGATCACAGGCTGACGGTTGCCGCCGAACATTTCCTCGCCATCGATCCCACCGCCATTCCGCTGCCCGGACCGCCGCGCGCGGTGGCCGGCACGCCGTTCGACTTCCGGGAGCCTCGGCAGGTTGGCGAGCGCATCCGGCAGAGCGATGAGCAATTGCAGAGCGGCAGGGGTTACGACCACACCTACTGCCTCGCGCGCGACGGCAAGCTCGCACTTGCTGCCCGGCTGGAGGCACCGCGCTCGGGGCGCGTCATGGAGCTGTTCACCGATCAGCCCGGCGTTCAGGTTTATTCCGGCAACTATCTCGATGGCACGATTTCGGGGAAGGGCGGCAAGCTGATCCGGCAATCGGATGCCATGTGCCTGGAGCCGCACATCTGGCCTGACGCGCCGAACCGGCCGGATTTCCCGAGCCCGCGCCTCGATCCCGGCGGAGCCTATCGGCACCACACGGTCTATCGCTTCGGTGTGAGGACGTCATGATGGAACAGGTGCCGACATCAGTTCTCTCGGACGATCCCTGCCATCTCGGCGAGGGCCCGACCTATGACGTGACCACCGATACGGCGTGGTGGTTCGACATCCGCGAAGGACGGCTGTTCGAGGCGCAACTCGGCAGCGGCAGCATCCGCGTCCATGCGCTCGGCCGGATGGCCAGCGCGCTCGGGCGCATCGATGCCGAGCGCCAGTTGATCGTCGCCGAGGACGGTCTGTATATCCGCAAGCTTGCCGACGGCGCCATGACGCTGTTCTGTCCGCTCGAGGCGGACAATCCTGCCACGCGCTCCAATGATTGCCGTGTGCACCAGTCCGGCACGTTCTGGATCGGCACCATGGGCAAGAAGGCCGAGCCGAAGGCGGGGGCGATCTACGCGCTCCATCGCGGCAAGATCTCGACGCTGTTTCCCGGCATCAGCATTCCCAATTCGATTTGCTTCTCGCCGGATGGCGCCATTGGCTATTTCACCGACACTGCGCGTGCCGTGCTCTACGCAGTCCCGCTCAATCCCGCGACCGGCCTGCCGCGCGGCGAGCCGGAGGTGCTGCTGCGCCACACCGGCATCGGCGGCCTCGATGGCTCGGTGTGCGATGCCGACGGAAACATCTGGAATGCCTGCTGGGGCGCGAGCCGTATCGATGTCTATTCCCCGCAAGGCGAGCGTCTGCGCTCACTGAGCGTGCCGGCGAAGCAGGCGAGCTGTCCCGCCTTCGTCGGTTCCGATCTGTCGCGCCTCCTTGTCACGTCAGCGTGGCAGGATATGGACGCGGCAGGGCGCGCCGCCGATCCGCAAGCCGGTTGCACGTTTCTATTGGAGGCGTCCGCGCGCGGTCGCGCGGAGCCCGACGTCAAGCTCGCATAGGAGACCGGAGGCAGCCCACGACGACGTTCTCGACGAAATAAAGAAACAGTCTGACACCCAAGGGAGTAAAACATGCTGAAACTGAAGACGACATTCCTCGCACTGGCGCTGGCCGGCGCTGCGACGATGGCCACAGGCCTCACCGCCTCCGCCCAGGACAAGGCGACCGTCGGCATCGCGATGCCGACCAAATCGTCGGCGCGCTGGATCGACGACGGCAACAACATGGTCAAGGTGCTGAAGGAGCGCGGCTACAACACCGACTTGCAATATGCCGAGGACGATATCCCGAACCAGCTCTCGCAGGTCGAGAACATGGTGACCAAGGGCGCGAAAGCCCTGGTGATCGCCGCGATCGACGGCACCACGCTGTCCGACGTGCTCAAGCAGGCCAAGGCCAAAGGCATCACCGTGATCGCCTATGACCGCCTGATCCGCGGCACGCCGAACGTCGACTATTACGCGACCTTCGACAATTTCCAGGTCGGCGTGCTCCAGGCGCAGTCGATCGAGCAGGGGCTCGGGCTGAAGGACGGCAAGGGCCCGTTCAACATCGAGCTGTTCGGCGGCTCGCCCGACGACAACAACGCCTACTTCTTCTACAACGGCGCGATGAGCGTGCTGAAGCCCTATATCGACAGCGGCAAGCTCGTCGTCGCCTCGGGCCAGATGGGCATGGACAAGGTCGCGACGCTCCGCTGGGACGGCGCCACTGCCCAGGCCCGCATGGACAATCTGCTCAGCGCCTACTACGGCAACAAGAAGATCAACGCCGTGCTCTCGCCCTATGACGGCATCTCGATCGGCATCATCTCCTCGCTGAAGGGCGTCGGCTACGGCAGGGG
>NZ_AJQF01000074.1:0-36173 GCF_000261705.1 Bradyrhizobium genomosp. III
GGGCAGGACGCCGAGGTGCCCTCGATCAAGGCGATGCTGCGCGGCGATCAGTACTCGACCATCTTCAAGGACACCCGCGACCTCGCCAAGGTGACCGCCGACATGGTCGACGCCGCGCTGGCCGGCAAGCAGGTCGCGGTCAACGACACCAAGACCTACGAGAACGGTGTCAAGACCGTGCCGTCCTACCTGCTCAAGCCGGTCGTGGTCTACAAGGACAATTGGGAGAAGGTGCTGGTTGAGAGCGGCTACTACAAGAAGTCGCAGTTCCAGTAGAGTTCTCGTGCCGTCGTTCCGGGGCGCCCGAAGGGCGACCCCGGAGCCTCGAGATTCCGGGTTCGATGCTTCGCATCGCCCCGGAATGACGACGGAGGGATTCACGAAAGTTTCCAAGGACACGACGCCATGACCGCCATGCTGGAGATGCGCAACGTCAGCAAGAGCTTTGCCGGCGTGCAGGCGCTGCGCGACGTCAACTTCTCGGTTCACGCCGGGCAAATCCACGCGCTCGTCGGCGAGAACGGCGCCGGAAAGTCGACGCTGATGAAGGTGCTCAGCGGGGTCTACCCGCATGGCAGCTACGAGGGCACCATCGTCTTCGACGGTGAGGAGCGGCGCTTCCGCGACATCAACGATTCCGAGGCGCTCGGCATCATCATCATCCACCAGGAGCTGGCGCTGATCCCGCTGATGTCGATCGCCGAGAACATCTTCCTGTCGCATCCGCCGTCGAAGCTCGGCGTCATCGACCGCGACAAGGTCTACCGTCGTACACGTGATCTGCTGGCACAGGTCGGCCTGAAGGAATCCCCGGACACCCTGATCACCGATCTCGGCGTCGGCAAGCAGCAGCTTGTCGAGATCGCGAAGGCGCTGTCCAAGCGGGTGCGGATGCTGATCCTGGACGAGCCGACCGCGAGCCTCAACGAGGCCGACAGCGCCGCGCTGCTCGAACGCCTGATGGCGTTCCGCGAGCAGGGCATCGGCTCGATCCTGATCTCGCACAAGCTCAACGAGGTCGCCAAGGTCGCCGACCACATCACCGTGCTCCGCGACGGCCGCACCGTCGACAGCATCGATTGTCGCGCCGAGCCGATCCAGGAAGACCGCATCATCCGCAGCATGGTCAATCGCGACATGGCTCACCGTTTCCCGGAGCGCAGCGTGAAGATCGGCGAGCCTGTGCTCGACGTCGCGAACTGGTCGGTCTATCACCCCATCCATCCCGAGCGGCAGGTGATCAAGAACGTCCGTTTCGGCGTCAGGCGCGGCGAGGTCGTCGGCATTGCTGGACTGATGGGCGCCGGCCGCACTGAATTCGCCATGAGCCTGTTCGGCCGTTCCTGGGGCACCAATATCAGCGGCAGCATCCGGCTCGAAGGCAGAGACATGGTGCTGCCGAGCGTCGCGGCGGCGATCGACGCCGGCCTTGCCTACGTCACCGAGGACCGCAAGCAGCTCGGCCTGATCCTGGCCGACGACGTCCGCAAGAACATCACGCTCGCCAGCCTCGATCAGGTCGCACCTAAACGCGTGATCGACGACATCGCCGAGCTGAAGATCGCCAGCGACTATCGCACCCGCATGCGCATCCGCTGCTCCGACGTCTACCAGGAGACCGGCCAGCTCTCCGGCGGCAACCAGCAGAAGGTTGTGCTGTCGAAATGGCTGATGACCGACCCAAAGGTGCTGATCCTGGACGAGCCGACAAGGGGCATCGACGTCGGTGCCAAATACGAGATTTACTGTATCATCAACGAGCTGGCGGAAGCCGGCCGCGGCGTCGTGGTGATCTCCTCGGAGATGCCCGAGCTGCTCGGCATCTGCGACCGGATTTGCGTCATGAACGACGGCGCCTTCGTCGGCGAGTTCAAGGGTGCGGACGCGACGCAGGAAAAGATCATGCGCGCCATCATGCGCAACGAACGAAACATTGGGAACGCCGCGGCCGCGGAAATGGGAGGAATGCAGCCATGACCGACAAGACGGTATCGCTGCCCGAGGAGCGCCGGCACGGCAGCTTCATCAAGAACAATTTGCGCAACTACGGCATGCTGATGTCGTTGATCGCGATCATGCTGTTCTTCCAGGTCATGACCGGCGGCACGCTGCTGCAGCCGCTCAATCTGACCAACCTGGTGCTGCAGAACAGCTACATCGTCATCATGGCGCTCGGCATGCTGCTGGTCATCGTCACCGGCCATATCGACCTGTCGGTCGGCTCGGTCGCCGGCTTCGTCGGCGCGGTGGCCGCCGTGCTGATGGTGACCTACAAGATCGATTACACGCTCGCCTTCATCGCCTGCCTGTTGCTGGGGGCGGCGATCGGCGCGGCGCAGGGCTATTGGGTGGCCTTCTTCGGCATTCCATCCTTCATCGTGACCCTGGCGGGCATGCTGGTGTTCAAGGGCCTCGCGCTCGCGGTGCTGCAGGGGCAGTCGCTCGGCCCGTTCCCGGCGACCTTCCAGAAGCTGTCGTCGGGCTTCCTTCAACTCGAATGGTCCCGTACCGGTGCCCGCTACTCCGCCCAGCGCTTCGTTTCCGTCTTCGGCACAAAACGACTTCGAAGGACGATACCGAACCTGGCCTTCGCTTTCCAGAGGCGGCGTTCCTGTTGGTGTCAATCAAACTCAGCAAGGGCAAAACTCCAAACACCGAGGACTGGTCCGCGATGTGGCGCAGGCGCACCGGCCTGCCCTAGGGCGAGCGAGCGCATCCATTGTCTATCCTGAAAATTCCGACGGCCAAGATCTTCGAGCCGCTGCTGAAACCTGCGCGCTACAAGGGCGTCTATGGTGGACGCGGCTCGGGAAAGTCGCATTTCTTCGGCGAGCTCCTGGTCGAGACCTGTCAGGCCGAGCGCGGCACGCTCGCGGTCTGCATTCGCGAGGCGCAGCGTTCGCTGGCGCAATCTTCCAAGCGTCTGATCGAAGGCAAGATCTCGAGCCTGCGCCTTGGCCACGGCTTCAAGCTGTTCAGTGACAAGATCGAGACGCCCGGCGACGGGCTCATTATCTTCCGCGGGCTTCAGGATCACACGGCCGACTCGATCAAGTCATTGGAGGGATTTCGCATCGCCTGGATCGACGAGGCGCAATCCTTGAGCGCGCGCAGCCTCGCGCTGCTGCGGCCGACGATCCGCGCCAAGGACTCCGAACTCTGGGCGAGCTGGAATCCGCGCCGCAAGAGCGATGCAATCGACGACTTTCTGCGCGGGCGCAAGCCCGACGGAGCCATGGTCGTCAAGGCGAACTGGCGCGACAATCCCTGGTTTCCGGACGTGCTCGGGGAGGAGCGGTTGCTGGATCAAAAGCTCTACCCCGAGCGCTACGATCACATCTGGGAGGGCGAGTATGCCCACGCCTTCGAGGGCGCCTATTTCGCCTCGCTGCTGTCGGAGGCGCGTGCCGGGGGGCGGATCGGAAAAGTCTCCGCCGATCCTCTGCTGCCGCTCCGTGCCTTCATCGACATCGGCGGAGCCGGTGCTGCGGCGGATGCTTTCACGATGTGGATTGTGCAGTGGGTGGGCAGCGAGCTCAGAGCTGACTTCCAGCACCTGCGGCGCTGGCGAATGAGCGTGGAACAAGCGCAGAGCTACACCTTCAAGGCGGTGATCACAGTCATTGCGACCGGGCTGATGGGTGCGGTCTGGCTCGGTGTCAAGGTCGTGCTGGGCAAGTGAGCCTCGACCGCTACGGAGTCGCAGGTCGCGCACTCCCGATTACCCCGCCAATAGGTATTCCATGTACAGAATTCGTATCGTCGATGCGGACGATGATGAGACTGCCGAGATTCTCGGCGATTTGCACCGGCTGACATTCTTCGGTGGGGCGGCCCTGCCGCAGTTCGAATCGGGGTCGTGGTGGCTCGCCTATCACGATGATGACGCGGTTGCCTTCGCCGGCGTCGTGCCGTCGACGCATGCGCGAAGAAGTGGATATTTTTGTCGGGTCGGCGTCTTGCAGCGGCATTGGGGACGGGGACTTCAACTCAGGCTGATGCGAGCGATCGAGGCGCGAGGGCGGCGTCTGGGATGGGACAGCATCGTCTCCGATACGACGGACAATCCCGTATCTGCCAATAATTTCATCCATGCGGGTTATCGGCTGTACGAGCCCGAATCGCCCTGGGCCTGGTCGCATACGCTTTATTGGCGAAAGTGGCTGCGCTGAGCAATTGGAGTGGTTTCCCGTGATGCGGAACGTGACCTTCTCGGACTAGATTTGCTGCGCAGGATGCGCGCAGCCTCCATACGCTCAAATATCTGACGGCCCGGCAGCTTGACGCTGCCGGGCCGTTTTTGCGTTTCAGGTGAAGCGAGCGAGGCCCTTGCGAAGTTGGCGGCGCCGGGCTTTAAGTTTGCTCTTGCAGGAAATTCGGCGGCCATAAGCCGATGTAAGGGAGCGCTATCGATGCCGACCAAGCCTCAATTGCCGGAACGTTCGTCGCGAGCGATGGAAGGGCCGAGTGCGCTCGACGGTCTGCTGGTCATCGATTTCACGCGTGTCGTCGCCGGCCCGGCCTGCACGCAGACGCTTGCCGATTTTGGCGCGCAGGTCATCAAGATCGAAAATCCCGACGGCGGCGACGACACACGCGCCTATGAACACGCCGAAATTGGCGGCGAAAGCGCCGCCTATCTCAGCCTGAACCGCAACAAGCGCGGCATTGCGCTCGACCTTGCCGTGCCAGAGGCCCGCGAGATCGCGCTGGATCTGATCCGCAAGGCGGATGTGGTCGTGGAGAATTTTTCGAGCGGGGTCATGAAGAAGTTCGGGCTCGACTATGACGCGGTCGCCCCGCTCAATCCCCGGCTGGTCTATTGCTCGATCTCCGCCTACGGACGCTCCGGACCGTTCGCCTCCCGCCCCGGCTTCGATCCCATCACGCAGGCGGAGAGCGGCTTCATGTCGCTCAACGGATTTGCCGACGGTCCGGCGGTTCGTACCGGCCCTCCCATCGTGGACATGGCGACGGGGATGTCTGCCTGTAACGCCATCCTGCTCGCGCTGTTGGCCCGGGACCGGCTTGGCCGCGGGCAGCACGTGGAAGTCGCCTTGTTCGACGTTGCGATGGGGATGACCGGCTTTTACGGCATGGCGTATCTCATCAATGGCGAAAACCCCGGCCGGTTCGGCAATTCGCCGAGTGGGTCTCCCACCGTCGGCGTCTATGAGGCCTCCGATGGGCCGCTCTACATGGCCTGCGCCAACGATCGGCTGTATCGCCGGCTCGTGGTCGAGGTGCTGAACCGGCCTGATCTCATCACCGATCCGCAGTTTGCCTCGCGCAAGGCCCGTTCCGAGAACAAGGAGCTTTTGCGGGCAGCCATTGCGGAGGTCTTTGCCAGCGATACGCTCGAGAACTGGATGGCGAAAATGAAGCTGGCCAATATTCCGGTCGGCTATCTCCGGACGGTCGAGGAGGGGTTCAATGCGCCAGAGGCTCGCGAGCGCCATCGCTTGAGCCGCATTCCGCACCGTACAGCGGAATGGGTGCCCAACATCGAGCCGCCGATTACCATGAGCCTGACCGCCGCGATCGATCCCGTTGCGGCCCCGCTGTTAGGCGAGCATACCGAGGACGTCTTGCGCAGCATGCTCGGCTATGACGAACGTCGGATCGCGGAGTTTACCCGGAAGGGCGTATTTGGCCCGGGCAAGCCCTCTACTCCGGTTTAAGCCGGAGCCGTCAGTCCCTGGCAACAGGCGTCACGCGGTATGTGAATCGATGCTTCGTGATGCCTGCTGCATTGGCTTGATTTGGTAAGGGGCCGGCCGCATAAATACGCCAAAGTGAGGGAAGCGAATGGCGCCTGGTCGAAAGCCGAGCATGGGTCAGCCCACCGGGCCGGAAGCCGGCGAACGCGCCTATGCGGCGATGATCGCGAAGGCCCGGGCCCTCGTGCCGCGACTACGAGAGCGGGCGGTGCGGACGGAGGAGCTGCGGCATCTCCCGTCGGAAACCGAGATGGACCTCCATGAAGCCGGCCTGTTCCGGATGCTTCAACCGGCACGGATCGGCGGCGCCGAGCTCGACTATGTCGCTCTTGTCGACTGCGCTGAGCTGCTCGGACAGGCGGATGCGTCGGTGGCCTGGAATCTCGCCAATCTGGCGAGCCATCACTGGATGCTCGGCATGTTCGAGCAGAAGGCGCAGGATCTGGTCTGGGGCCGTGATCCGGATGCGCTGATCGCATCCTCATTCATTTTTCCCGCCGGACGCGCCACGCGGGTCGAGGGCGGTTATCAGCTGCGCGGCAGCTGGCCATTCTCCTCCGGGGTTGCCTCCTGCGAATGGAACATGCTTGCAAGCGTGGTCTACTCCGACGACGAGGCCGACGGCATCGAGTATCGCATCTTCCTGCTGCCAAAAGGCGATTACAACGTGCTGGACACATGGAACGTCGCGGGATTGCGCGGGACCGGGTCCTGCGACGTGGAGGTCAGGGATGTCTTCGTGGCTGACCATATGACAGTCGCCGTCGGCGACCTCTCAGGCGGCCCGACGCCGGGAAGCACGGTCAATCCAAATCCGCTGTATGCGCTGCCCGTGTTCTCGCTGTTCCCATACGTCCTCTCCGGTGTCGCGCTGGGGAATGCGCAAGCGTGCCTCGACGATTATACGGAGGTCGCACGTCATCGTATTTCGACCTACAACCGGGCCAAATTGAGCGATTTTCAAAGCACCCAGATCAAGATCGCGGAGGCCTCGGCGAAGATCGATGCCGCGCGCCTGATCATGCGCTCGGCGTGTCTCGATGCCATGGAGGACGCGCGGCTTGGTCACATCCCCGGCATGGCGACCAAGACCCGTTATCGGCGCGACGGATCTTTCTCGGTGAACCTGTGCACGGACGCGGTCTCGATGCTGTTTGCCGCGAGCGGCGCGCGCGGTCTGTTCACGACCGGCGTGTTGCAGCGGCAATTTCGCGATGCGCACGCGATCAACTCGCATCTCGCATTCAACTTCGATGCGGCCGGGACCAACTATGGACGGGTGGCGCTGGGCCTGCCGTCCGAAAATCTCACGCTGTGAGGCCGGCCGATGAATGATCTGCCGCAGCAGCCCGGCGCTCCCGATCCCGCCAACGAGTTCGCGAGCGACAGCTCGTCGATCGATCCTCGCGACTTTCGCAACGCGCTCGGAACCTATGCAACGGGCGTGACGATCATCACGGCCGCAGCGCCTGACGGCAAGCCCTACGGGCTGACTTGTAATTCGTTCGCCTCCGTCTCGCTGAACCCTCCGCTGGTGCTGTGGAGCCTGGTCGTCTATTCCTCCAGTCTGACCATCTTCCAGAACGCCAGCCATTTCACCGTCAACGTGCTTGGTGCTTCGCAGCAGGCGCTTGCGACAAAATTCGCCAAGTCGTCGGACGACAAGTTCACAGGTGTGGACTGGGCGCCGGGCCTCGGCGGAGCGCCGGTGCTTGCGGAGAGCGTCGCCAACTTTCAATGCCGCTCCGTGAATCGCTATTATGGCGGCGACCACGTGATCTTTCTCGGCGCGGTCGAGGCCTATACCTACGGTGCGAAGGAGCCGCTGCTCTTCGCGCGGGGGACGTTCGGCCGATTCCTCGCAGATGACGAGCGCAAGACGTCGCCTTGACGTGCTTCAGATCTCGCTCGACGGCTTAGCGCTCTGCCGCTGAAAGTTTGTAAATCTCCAGTGCGTCCGCTTCCGCGCCGCGCGCGGCCTTCGCGAGCCTGAAAAGTTGTCCCGCAAGAGAGGCCATCGGCACCGGTGTCGATGTCGCCTGCGCGACGTCGGCGACCGTATCGAGATCCTTGAGCATCGTGGCAATGTGACCGAGCGGTGGCGAGTGAATGCCTTGCACCATTCTGGGCACGAAAAGCTGGAGCGGGATCGAGTCCGCAAAGCCGCCGGCGAGCGCTTCGGGCAGGCGATTGGCGTCAATACCGGCGTTGACGGCCAGGCGCGTGGCTTCCGCGAGGACGGCCATCGCGCATCCCACGATCACCTGATTGCAGAGTTTCGTGGTCTGGCCGGCGCCGGTCGGGCCCATGTGGGTGAACCTGCGCGCCATGGCCAGCACGTAAGGGCGTACCCTCTCGATCTCGTCTGCTTCTCCGCCGGCCATGATCGCAAGGGTACCTTCCTCGGCGCCCTTCGTTCCGCCGGAAACCGGTGCATCGATCCAGCCGGCGCCATTGGCGGCTTTCAGTCGCTTTGCCAGATCGCGGGCGGCGTCGGGATGTATCGACGAGAAGTCGACGACAAGCTTGCCTGCGCCGGGCGCTGCCGCGAGCCCGTCAGGCCCGAAGATCACCTCCTCGACGGCCGCGGCATCCGTCACGCACATGAAGGCGATATCGGCGTTCGTCAGGAGATCACGAGGCGTGGCTGCGCGCCCGGCTCCGGCCTCGGCGAGCGGAGCCACCTTGCCCTCCGAACGGTTCCAGACAGTGACCTGATAGCCGGCCTTGAGCAGGCGTCGGGTCATCGGCGTTCCCATCAGGCCAAGGCCGAGATAGCCGAGCCTCTCGACGCCTTGCGGGTTTGCCTCGCTCGCATCAGCCATAGGTTGCCTCCTTCTGCCGCAGCGCGACGTGGCTTTACCATACATTGCGCGTCGGACGGCAAAACCGCCGGGCTCGCATGGCTTGCCTGATTGTTTGAACCATGAAAGATTTGAGCCCGGTCGGGGTTGGGTGGCGCCGGTCGGCGCCGGAGCAGCGGAGTGGGCACGATGCGAACCGTTTCGAAATGGATCCTGGCTTTGGGGGCGGCGGCCGCCGTGAGCGCGGGGGCAAGCCCGTCATGGGCGCAGCAGACGATCCGCGTCGGTTGGACGATCCCGGCCGAGGAATCAAAGTACTGGATGATGCGCCGCCCGGCTGAATTTCCCAATCTCGGCAAGACCTACAATATCGAATGGACCCAATTCCAGGGCACCGCACCGATGACGCAGGCCTTGGCAGCCGGCGCGCTGGACTGCGCGACGCAGGCGCCGCTGTCGCTCGCCAATGGTGTGGTCGGCGGCAATCTCAAAGCCTACATCGTGGCGCAGCACGTGTTCGAGAAGCCCGGCGGCTTCTCGGTCTATTGGGCTGTCATGGATGACTCGCCCATCAAGACGATCGCTGATCTCAAGGGCAAGACGGTCGGCATTTCCGTGATCGGCGGCGGCACGCAAGGCCCGTTCAACCTGCTCCTGAAGCAGAATGGCGTCGATCCAACCAAGGATATCAAGCTGGTCGAAGTCGGCTTTGCCGTCTCCGAGGATGCGCTGCGTCAAGGCCGCGTCGATGCGGTCAACATGAACCAGCCGTTCGCCGCGCGGGCAGAGGCAAAGGGCGGCACAAGGAAGCTCTTCTCGCTGTCCCAGGCCATGCCGAACATCGTGCACATCCTGGAAGCTTGCCGTGCCGATTTCGTCGACAAGAACCCGGAACTGGTCAAGGCCTATGTCCGCGATATCACCTCGGGCATGAAGAAGGCGCTGGCGAACCGCGAGGAGACTCTCAAGGTCGTCAATGAGGTGCTGAAGGCGCCCATCCCGGTGCTCGAGACATACCTGCTCAAGGACAACGATTTCGGCCGTGATCCAGGTGCGGCGCCGAACTTCCCGGCGATCCAGAAGATGCTGGACATCTACGCCGAGACCGGAATGCTGCCGAAACTGGATGTCGCGCAGTTCAAGCATCCGACGATCGTCGCGCCGCTGCAATAGGCGAGCGAACGATCCTAACGAGGAGCGTGCGGCGTCCTGGATGATCCGGGACGAAGCACGAAGAAGATGCACGTATGAAGAAGTTGCGATCACGCGTCACCACAGACGGCCTCGACCGGGCTCCGCACCGCGCATTCATGCGCGCGATGGGGCTCGACGACGCTGCGATTGCCAAGCCGATGGTGGGCGTCGTCAGCATGAAGGGCGAGCAGACGCCCTGCAACATGACACACGATTTTCAGGTGGCGGCGGCCAAGACGGGTATCGAAGAGGCTGGCGGCACGCCGCGCGAATTCTCGACGGTGTCGGTCTCTGACGGCATCAGCATGAACCATGAGGGAATGAAGTTCTCGTTGTTTTCGCGTGAACTGATCGCCGACTCGATCGAGGCCGTCGTCCACGGTCTGGCCTACGACGCGCTGATCGGATACGGCGGATGTGACAAGACGCTTCCTGGCGTGATGATGGGCATGGTTCGCTGCAACGTGCCCTCCATCTTCATCTATGGCGGCAGCGCGCTGCCGGGCCGCGTGGATGGGCGCACGCTGACGGTGCTCGATTCCTATGAGGCTGTCGGCAGCTTCATGACTGGTGAGATCGACGGCGCCACGCTGGAGCGGATCGAGCGTGCCTGCTTGCCGACGATCGGCGCCTGCGCCGGCCAGTTCACCGCCAACACCATGGGAATGGTCTCGGAGGCGATGGGCCTGACCATTCCCAACGTCTCGATGGTGCCCGGTGTCCATGCCGAGCGTGCGCAGATATCGCGGCGCGCCGGACGCCTGATCATGGAGATGCTGGAACGCGGCGGACCGTTGCCGCGCGACATCGTGACGCGCAAGTCCCTGGAGAACGGTGCGGCGATCGTTGCCGCGACGGGTGGCTCGACCAACGCCGCGCTGCATCTGCCCGCAATCGCCAACGAGGCCGGCATTGCATTCACGATCGATGATGTGGGCGAGGTCTTCGCCAGGACGCCGTTGATCGGAAATCTGCGGCCCGGGGGCAAATACACGGCAAAGGATGTTTACGACATCGGCGGTGCGGCGGTCGTGATCCGTGAGCTGATCCAGAGCGGGCATATCGATGGCAGCTGCTTGTCCATCACCGGCCGCACACTTGCCGAAGAGTATGGCGCCGCCAACGCACCCGATGGAGAAGTTGTGTATGCGGCCCGCGCGCCGATCATGCCTGACGGCGGCGTAGCGGTGCTGAAGGGAAATCTCTGTCCCGACGGTGCGGTGATCAAGGTCGCAGGTTTGAAGAGTCAATTCTTCGAAGGCGTGGCGCGCGTTTTCGAGGATGAGGAAGCCTGCGTCGCGTCGGTTCGTGACCGCAGCTACAAGGCAGGCGAGGTCCTGGTCATCCGCAATGAGGGACCGGTCGGCGGTCCGGGCATGCGCGAGATGCTTGGCGTCACTGCACTGATCTACGGGCAGGGCATGGGTGAAAAGGTCGCGCTGATCACCGATGGCCGGTTCTCTGGCGCGACCCGCGGCATGTGCATCGGCTACGTAGCCCCCGAAGCATTTGTTGGTGGTCCGCTTGCACTCGTTCGCGACGGTGACAGGATCCGGATCGATGCCGCAAACCGGCGGATGGATGTGCTGCTCGATGAGCAGGAACTCACAGCGCGGCGACGAGATTGGAAGCAACGTCCGCCGCGTCACCGGGCAGGCGCGCTTGCAAAGTATGCGCGGCTGGTTGGGCAGGCGCCGGGTGGAGCCGTGACGCATGAAGGCCCGGCAGAATGGCCGTGGTTCGAATGACGCACCGCACGGGTCCGAAAACGACCGCCTGTCTGGCAGGTTTCTTGCTAAGCTCGTGCCGCTGACCGAGAACGTTCAGCGGGTTCGTCGAGAAATGTTCGCGCGAGTGAGGCGAGAGACGGGATGACGGTAGTGCCTGCGAGATCGAGCGAATGGGTGAGACCGGTGAGATCACAAGAGCCGGCTTCTGCGATCATCGAGATCGACCGCGTCTCGCAGGTCTTTCAGACCTCGGCGCGCAAGGATCATGTGGCGCTTTCCGACATCTCGCTGACGATCGAGGAGGGCGCCTTTGTCTCCATCCTCGGGCCGTCCGGCTGCGGCAAGTCGACACTGCTTTATATCGTCGGTGGTTTTGTCAGCCCGACCAGCGGCTCGGCGAAGATCAAGGGACATGCGATCACGGGGCCCGGTCCGGATCGCGGACCGGTGTTCCAGGAATTTGCCCTGTTCCCCTGGAAGACCGTGCTGGGCAATGTGATGTACGGCCCGCGTCAGCAAGGTGTGCGCGCCGCCGAGGCGGAAGCGCAGAGCCGGGCCTTGATCGAGATGGTTGGCCTCAAGGGCTATGAGAGTTTCTACCCCAAGGAATTGTCGGGCGGCATGAAGCAGCGCGTGGCGCTGGCGCGGACGCTCGCCTACCATCCCGAAGTTCTGCTGATGGACGAGCCGTTCGGCGCGCTCGACGCGCACACAAGGACGCGCCTGCAGAACGACCTTCTCAGCATCTGGGAGCGCGACCGCAAGACGGTGCTGTTCGTCACCCATTCGGTAGACGAAGCCGTCTTTCTCTCGGATAAAGTCGTGATGATGTCGAAATCGCCCGGCCGCATCCGCGAGGTCATCGACATCGATCTACCGCGACCGCGCCGCCGCAACGAGCTGTTGCTCGACCCGCGCTATCAGAAATACATCGTCGATATCGAGCGCATGTTCGATGAAAGCGACGAAGCCGGGCCTGCCTCATGATGTCGTCAGCCACCTTGATCAGACGGGCCGCTCCGGTGCTGGCCTGCATCGGGTTGCTGGCCGTGTGGCAGGTTGCGTCGCTTGCGCTGAAGAACGACAGCTTCCCGACGGCAACCGAGGCGATCCGGGCAATTCCGGATATTCTCGGCGACAAGGAATCCCTCATCAACATCCTGGCCTCGCTTCGCCGCATGGCGATCGGGTTCGGTGTGGCGGTGCTGGTTTCGATTCCGCTGGGCCTGTTGATGGGACGCAGCCGGGGCGTCGCGGCCTTTTTCAATCCGCTCCTGATGGTGATTTATCCGGTGCCGAAGGCCGCCTTGATGCCGATCATCATGCTTTGGCTGGGCGTCGGCGACGTCACCAAGACATTGGTGATCTTTCTGGGCGTCAGCCTCCCCGTGATCTATCACAGCTTCGAGGGTGCCAAGGCTGTCGAAGAGAAGATGCTGTGGTCGGGTGCCGCGATGGGGCTTTCGCCGGCGCAACGCCTGGTGCGGATCGTGTTGCCCGCGGCGCTGCCGGAGATCCTGACCGGCTGCCGCACGGGACTGGTGCTGGCGCTGATCACGATGATCACCAGCGAGATGATCGCCCGCCAGTCCGGCGCCGGCAACATCCTGTTCAATGCGCTCGACATGGGTCAGTACGACACCGTCTTTGCGATGATCATCATCGTGGGCGCGATGGGAATCTGCCTCGACGCGATTTTTGAAAAGGTTCGTGCCAGGCTCGTGCGTTGGTCCGAGCCTCAGTTCGACATGCCGCTGAGCTTTTCGTGATGTCGCGCATTCTCTCCGCAAGCGTCCTTCTTGGGATTGCCCCGATCGTGCTGGTCATTGCGTTGTGGCAAGGCCTGGTGTCGTTCGGCTTCGCGCCCGCTGTCTTGCTGCCGCCGCCGGGCTTCGTCTTCGGCCGGCTGCTCCAGCAGCTCGTGACGTGGACGTTTCAACAGGAGATCGCGGCAACTCTGATCCGGCTGTTTGCAGGGTTCGCGATTGCGGTCGTGCTGGGTGTCAGTATCGGCATTGCCGCCGCCGCCAATCCGGCGATCAACGCCGTGGTTCGGCCGATCGTGCGCGTATTGGCCCCGCTGCCCAAGGTCGCGCTCTATCCGGCACTCCTGCTTTTGCTCGGATTCGGCCACGGGTCGAAGATCACATTGGTGGCCGCGGACGCGCTCTTTCCGATTCTGCTCTCGACCTATTACGGTGCATCGACCGTCGAGCAGAAGCTGATCTGGTCGGCGATGGCGGCGGGAACGCCGCGCTACGAAATCCTCTTCAAGGTGGTGCTGCCGGCGGCGATGCCGTCGATCCTGACCGGATGCCGGATCGGGCTTGTCATTTCCTGCATCGTGGTGTTTCTGGCCGAGATGATCACGTCGACGGACGGATTGGGGCACGCGCTCGTGACCGCGGCGCGAACCTTCCAGGCCGTCGACATGTTCGTACCGCTGATCACGATCTCGCTGCTGGGCCTGATCCTGAATGGCCTGCTCGGGGCGCTACGCTCGTACCTGCTGCGGGGCTTTCCCGAGGCGTGAACTGACCAAGAAGAACAGAAGACCGGGAGTGAACCATGCTGGCTGATCGCATCGAGGCAAAATGGATCGACGCATTCTGCGAGATCTTTGAACGTTGCGCCGTCAAGGCCGGCGATACCGCGGCGATCCTGTCGGAAACCCAGTCGCGTGCGTTGAATGTGCATCTGGCGGAGCTCGCGCTGCTGCGCATGGGTGCGCGGCCGTTTCACGTGGTCATGCCGACACCGCGCAATCGGAATATCGTTCCGGTTCGCTCGACAGGGGCGAGCGAGGCGATCCAGAAGCTTGGTCCGGTCATTACCGCGCTTCAGCAGGCCGGCTTCGTGGTGGATTGCACCATCGAGGGCCTGATGCATGCGGTGGAGACGCCGGAGATCCTCAAGGCCGGCGCGCGGATCCTGGTGATCTCCAACGAGCATCCCGAGGCGCTGGAGCGGATGGTGCCGGATCCCGCGCTCGAGAAGCGCGTTCGTGCGGCGGCCAAGATGTTGCGGGGGACCAAGCGGATGCGGGTGACGTCGAAGGCCGGCACGGCGCTGGATGTCGACATGGTCGGCGCGTCCACGGTCGGTGTGTGGGGCTGGACCGACAAGCCCGGCACGCTGGCGCATTGGCCCGGTGGAATCGTCGTCAGCTTCCCCAAGAGCGGGACGATCAACGGCACGCTGGTGATGGCGCCGGGCGACATCAATCTCACTTTCAAACGCTACCTCACATCACCCGTGAAGATGACCTTGAAAGATGACTATGTCGTCGAGCTGGAAGGCGAGGGCACGGATGCCGCGATGATGCGCGCCTATCTTGCTGCCTGGGGCGATCGCGAGGCTTATGCCGTCTCGCATGTCGGTTTCGGCATGAACCCCGGTGCGCGCTATGAAGCGCTGTCGATGTACGACCAGCGCGACACCAATGGCACCGAGATTCGGGCCGTCTCCGGCAATTTCCTGTTCTCGACCGGTGCCAACGAATTCGCCGGCCGCTACACGGCGGGGCATTTCGACCTGCCGATGATGGGAACGACCATCGAGCTCGATGGCGTCGCGGTCGTTCGCGAAGGCGTGTTGCAGGACGTCTTCGGCTAGTTGCGGTCGAGCACGGGTGGGCGAGCCAGGTCGAAGTGGCGGAGCAGATCCACCATGGCCTGAAGCCGTTTTACGCGATAGGCGTCAACGTCCATACCCGAATAGTCGAGGAAGCCGGCACCCGTGCGCAAGCCGATCCTGCCTTCATGCATGTTGCGTGAGATGACGTCCGGCGCGCGGTAGCGGTCGCTGCCGAGCGCGCCTTCGAGATAGCGACTGGCGTAGTACAAGATATCGCCGCCACCCCAGTCGATGAACTCGAGCAGTCCGAGCACGGCGTAGCGGAACCCAAAACCGTAGCGGATCGCCTTGTCGATCTCCTCGGCACTGGCCACGCCTTCCTCGACCATGCGTGCGGCCTCGTTCATCGCCAGCGCCTGGATGCGCGGAACGATGAAGCCGGGCGTCGCCGCGCAGACGACCGGGACCTTGCCGATGCCTTCGAGCAGTCCCTTGACCTCGTCGACGATGGCGGGGTCGGTGGCTCTGCCGGGCGAAACCTCGACCAGCGGGATCAGGTAGGCTGGGTTGAGCCAATGCACGTTGAGGAAGCGGCGAGGATTCACGATCGCGCCGGAAAGATCATCGACCAGGATGGTCGACGTCGTCGATGCCATGATCGTGTCGGGTCGGACCTGCCGTGAGGCTGACCGAAGCACCTCGCGCTTGAGCTCGACGACCTCTGGAACCCCTTCGAAAACCATTCCGGCCTCGGATAGCGCTGCCCCGCTCTGGCTGGCGGGCACCACCGAGACGCGCGCGATGAGCGGATCGACATCGGCCTCCGTCAGCAGCCCCAGCTTGGACAGGCTGGCAAAGGTCTTCGTGACCTCGCCGAGCGCGTCGGCCTCAAGCTTGGCGAAGTCTTCTGCGCTACGGGCCTTGACGTCGATCATTGTGACCTGATGGCCAGCGTAGGCAAACGCGACCGCGATGCCGCGTCCCATGCGGCCCGCCCCCAGACAGACGATATTGGCGCGATTGGTCATCGGTCAAAATCCATTGCGAAGCAGCGTCTGCAATTCAGCCTTGCTGAGATTGTCGAGCCCCAGCGTCTCGAGCGTTCGGCCACCTTGCGCAAAATCCTCGCCGCAGACCGCGCCGCCGATTGACAGGAACGCTTTGGCCAGCGGCGTGGCCACGCCCGCCAGGCCTGCGACGGAGACCAGCAGCGACAGCCCAAGCCGCAGGTCCTCGCGCATATAGCGATGCTCCGTCAGCACGATCCGCTCGCGCCAGTCCCCTGAATCCGTCAGCCGGTCGTGCGAGCCGCGGCCATACATCCAGATCTCGCCCTCTTTCGCATAGTGATGAGCGAGCGGGAAATGCGGTGCACCGTAACCAAGTGCCTCGCGCACCGCGATGCGTTCCGCGTCGAGCGCGTCGGTCACCCGCCGGATCGCGGCTTGTGTGCCTTCCTTATGGATGTCCCAGCGCTCGAAATGTTCGATTGGACCGGCATTCATCACGATCAGCGGCGGATGGATGATGGGTCCTGCATTCATCAGCGCCCCGGACAGCGCGTCTCCGCACGGCTCGATCGTATCGGGGAAAGCGCGTCCGATGACTTCGAGCGCATGCGGTGCCCGGTCGAGCGGGAACACGCCGACTGGAAGCCGCTTGGCGCGGATGGTGATCGCGACCTCGAACGGTCCGTGCTTGCGGGTGAGCCACGGCAGTGTACCGGTTTCGGCAAAGCTTGCCCTGGCCTGGTTCCCAGCTTCCCGCGCAGCCTCTGCGAAGATCATCGAGCCGAATGTCGCCGGCGGCAAGAATACGACCTGACCGTCCCGCAGATGCGGGGCGAGCAGGCGAGCGATATCAGTCTGTGCGAAGGCAGGAGCGGGGCACAGGATCAGCTCCGTGCCGTTGACGGCCTCGGCGATATCCGTCGTGACCAGCGCGAGCGTCACGTCGTGGCGGCCGTTGTGATCCTTGACCAGGATGCGCGAGCCGGCGGCGCGATGTGCCGCGACCTGACCGGCATCGCGGCGCCAGAGCCGCACCTCATGCCCCGACAGCGCAAAATCGCCGGCGGCCGCGAAGGAGCCGTTTCCCCCACCGAGAACTGCAATCTTCAAGATGCTTCTCCTTGCGCGCGGGACTGCGCATCAAGCTGCTTCAGCAGGAAATGCTGGACCTTCCCCAGTGCGGTGCGCGGCAGGTCGGCGACGAAGACGATATCGCGTGGCACCTTGTAGCGGGCGAGTTGCGCCTGGAGATGGGCTCTCAGCTCGTTCGCTTCGGGCCGGCAGCCGGATCGGGGGATGACATAAGCGATCGGCACCTCGTCCCAGCGCGGGTCCGGCCGGCCGATCACGGCGCATTCGCTGACATCGGGATGTTCGAGCAGGACGCGCTCGACCTCGGCCGGGTAGACGTTCTCTCCCCCCGAAATGATCATGTTCTTCTTGCGGTCGCGCACCCAGAAATAGCCGTCGGCGTCGCACAGGCCGATGTCGCCGGTGCGATACCAGCCGTCGTGCAATGCGTCGCGCGTTGCCGCCTCGTTGCCCCAATATTCGAAGAACACATTGGGTCCGCGCACCGCGATCTCGCCCGGCGTGCCCGCTGGCACCTCATTGCCGGAATGATCGACCACCTTCGCTTCGCAGCACAGGCCGGCAAGACCGGTCGATCCCGCACGCGAGAGGTCGCCGCCAAGCCGCGTGTAGACGGCGATCGGGCAGGTTTCCGTCGAGCCGTAGACCTGAAGCACCGGCACATCGCGGGCGACGAAACGCTCGATCAGATGCGGAGGCACGATGGTCGAGCCGGTGGCGACGGCTTTGAGTGACGAAAGATCGGTGGCCGCCCAGGCGGGATGCTCGCTCACCGCCTGGATGATCGCAGGCACCATGACCGTGAGTGTCGGCCGCTCCTGTTCGATGGCCGCAAGCGCGGTCTCCGGCGCGAAGCGTGCATGGACCGTGACGGTCGCGCCGAGCTGCAGAGCCGGCGTGGTCTGGATGTTGAGGCCGCCGACGTGGAAGAACGGCAGCACGGTCAGCACATGATCGTCGGACGTCATGTTGTGCATGTGCTGGCTCATGACGCCGTTCCAGAACAGCGCCTCCTGGCGCAGCACCGCGCCTTTCGGCCGCCCGGTTGTCCCCGATGTGTAGACGATCAGCAGGGGGCAGGAGAGATCGGTGTGCGGATTTCGGCCGGCGCCGTCGCTGCGCGCGAGCAGGCTTTCGAATGTCGTGCCGCGAGGTGGCGTGAAGTCGAGGCCGACAACGGACGTCCCCGGCGCAAGCTCGGGGAGAACTCCCTCGAAGGCCCGCTCGAGCACCAGCACCTTGGCGCTCGCATCGGCGAGAATGAAGAGTTGCTCGGCGACCGCCAGCCGCCAGTTCAGCGGCACGAGCATCGCACCCAGCCGCGCGCAGGCGTAGAGCAGAATAAGATAGTCGGGTCGGTTCAGGCTGAGGATAGCGACGCGGTCGCCGCGGCCGACGCCGAGCTCCTGTTTCAATGCCGTCGCGGTGCGTTCGATGCGCGCGGCGAACGCCGCATAGCTCAGCCGTTCCCCTTCGAAGGCAATGGCTGTCTTGTCTGGCGCGAACGCCGCGTTGCGATCGATCAGACTGCAGAGGTCCACCGTCAGTCGTCCGTCTCGCCGGTCTCATACAGCGCCTCGCGTCCGATCCGGTCGAGGCAGAGCTCGGCGGTCCAGGGCAGCATCAGCGAGCCGCAGCGGCTGTCGCGGTAGATCCGTTCCAGCGGCAGCGAGCGAAGCATGGCCTGACCGCCGCAGGTGCGGATCGCGAGCGCGGCAAGCTCATTGGCGCCTTCCATCACCGAATATTGCGCGGCATAGGCCCGCAACACCTGCTCCTTGCTCGGATTGGCGCAGGCTTCGGTGACGGCCTGGAACCAGATCGCCTTGACCTGCTCGAGCTTGATCTGCATCTGCGCGACCGCGATCTGCTTGGTCGGATACATCCGGCGCTTGACCGGCGGCATGCCCGGCACTTCGCCGCGCAGATAACGCACGGTGAAATCATAGGCCGCTTGGGCCAGGCCCATATAGGTCGGCGACAACGTGAGGAACATGTGAGGCCAGCGCATCGCGGCCTGGAAATAGACGCCGCGCGGCATCAGTGCAGAGTCGGCCGGCACGAACACGTCCTTGAACAGGAGCGTCCGCGAAACCGTTCCGCGCATGCCGAGCGGGTCCCAGTCACCGACGACAGAGACGCCTTCCGATTTGGCGGAGATCGCGAGGTAAAGCGTGTTGCGGCGCGAGGCCTTCTCGCCTTCCTCGATCTCAGTGCAGAGCACGCCGTAATAGTCGGCATGGCCGGAGAGCGATGCAAAAATCTTCTTGCCGTTGACGATCCAGCCGCCCTCGACCGGCCTTGCTTCCGTGCCGAAGGCGACGCCGCCTGCGGCGGCCGCTCCACCCTCGGAGAAGGGTTGCGAATAGATCGCACCATCCTCGACGATGCGCTTGTAGTGGACTGCGCGACGCCGCTCGTGCTCGGCCCGGGTCCCGGCGTCCATGTCGAGATCGTCGGCGAGGGGCCCCGACCAGAGGGTCGAGCACACGTGCATGTTCCAGGTCAGCGCGGTCGCGCCGCAATAGCGGCCGATCTCGGCGGCCGCCAAAGCATAGGTCTGGTAGTTCGCGCCGAGCCCACCGTGTTTCTTGGGAACGGCAATGCCGAGCAGACCGACGCGGTGCAGGTCGCGATAATTCTCGATCGGAAAGGTCGCCTCGCGATCGTAGGTGGCGGCGCGAGCGGCGAACACGCTCTGACCGATCTCTCTTGCCCGCGTAACGATGCCAGCCTGCTCGTCGCTGAGGCGGAATGCAACGGGATCGAAGATCGGCGCATCCAGCGCCACCTTGTCAGTCGTGCCGATCGTCTTGCTGACTTGCATGGTCATTGCGCGGTCACCTTACGCTTTGGTCGCGAGAGAGTTCAGGAACCGGCCGAGGGCCTCGTCAAAGGCCTCGGGGCGCTCGAGGTTGGCGAGATGGCCGACGCCAGCGAGCTCGACATATTCAGCACCAGGGATGTAGTTCGCAGTCTTTGCCATCATCGGCGCGGGCGCATTGTTGTCCTTGGAACCCGACAGCAGCAGCGTTGGGACGGAAATATTCGCAAGCGTGCTGCGCTGGTCGAAGCCGATGAGAGCCAGCATCATGGCACGATAGCTTGCCTCGGGCACGCTCCCCATGCATTCGCGTGCAAGCACGATCCCGTTCGGATCGGGATCGTCCCCGACAAGCTCCTTCACCAGCGAGGGCGCCAGCGACTTCATCGTCTCTCCGCGATCGAGCGGCCCGAGCCGCGCCGCGATGAACGATTTCTGCCAGTCGCCGTCGGCCTTGCCGAAGGCCGGGCTGGTCTGCGCCAGTACGACCGCGCGCGCCAGCTTTGGCGATTGCACCAGCCATTTCTGCACGATCATGCCGCCAATCGAGTGACCGACCAGAATGGGTCTGGTTGCATCGAGTTGCTCAATGAACTGCTGGAGCGCCTCCGCCAGGGTAGCAATGCTGACGCTGGCGAGCGGTGCCGATCTGCCGTAACCCGGCATATCCCATGCGATCGCGCGGAAGCGGCCGCCGAACGTGGCAAGTTGCCGCCGCCAGGCCCGCGCTGCGCCGCCGATGCCATGAAGGAAGATCAGAGGTATCGCATCCGGATCGCCCGCGGCTTCGTAGGCGAAGCGTCCGTCCTTTGTTATCATTGGCGCAGGCTGCGACACGCGACATCCTTTTGCTTGGCCCTTGATGCTAACAGGCCTGTGGGGGATGGGAAGCGATAATTTTATACTTAAAGCAATTTTCGGGCCGCCCTCTCGTGCCCCGACGTTCGCGGCCGCGAGGCGCCGCTTTCGTTGCAAAAATTTGAAGGTTAAAATATATCGGAGGAACGATCATCGGATCCGAGGGAGCCAGCGCATGTCCGGATTGCCGCACTCGCCGCACGCACTGGTGACCGGTGGTGGCCGCGGCATCGGCCGTGCGATCGCGGCGGCCCTCGTCGGCGCCGGCGCCACTGTGACGATAGTCGGTCGGAACTCCGCGGTCCTCGAAGAGGCGGTCAATGCAGGCGCCGCGCATTTTGCGGCCGTCGCCGATGTTTCGGACGAAGCGTCGTTGAAGGCCGCCATTAGCGAGGCCAGCGCGCGAAAGCCGATCGATATCCTGATCGCCAATGCGGGCAGCGCCGAATCCGCACCATTTGCGAAGTCGGACGCCGCTCTTTTTGCGCGCATGATGGACACCAATTTCATGGGCGTCGTCCATGCCATCCACGGCGTGCTGCCGGGCCTGAAGGATCGTCCGTATGGCCGCATCGTCGTGATTGCGTCGACCGCGGGGCTCAAGGGCTATGCCTATGTCAGCGCATACACTGCGGCCAAGCACGCCGCGGTCGGTCTCGTTCGTTCGCTTGCGCTCGAGCTGGCCGGTAGCAATGTGACCGTGAATGCGGTTTGCCCGGGCTTCACCGACACCGACCTCGTAGCCGGCAGCATCGAGAACATCATGACCAAGACGGGACGAAGCCGCGAGCAGGCGATCGCCGAACTCGCCAAGCACAATCCGCAAGGGCGCCTGATCGCGCCTCAAGAGGTGGCGGATTCCGTGCTGTGGCTGTGCGGGCAGGGAGCCAGTGCGATTACCGGGCAGGCAATCGCGGTGGCTGGCGGCGAAATCTAGCGGCGCGGAACGAACACACCAAGGAGATCGCATGAGCAGACCAGCAAATCCCGTCACCATTCCGCTCGCGGACTATTCGCCGCAGCACTTCCTGCTGGCGGTGGTCGACGGCGTCGCGACGGTCACGCTCAACCGGCCCGAACGAAAGAATCCGCTGACGTTCGAAAGCTACCGGGAACTGACCGATTTCTTCCGCGCTTGCGCCTTCGACGACGAGGTCAAATCCATCGTCGTCACCGGCGCGGGCGGCAATTTCTCGTCCGGTGGTGACGTGTTCGAGATCATCGGCCCGCTGGTGAAGATGGACACCAAGGGGCTGACGGCCTTCACGCGGATGACCGGCGACCTCGTCAAGGCGATGCGGGCCTGCCCGCAGCCGATCATAGCCGCGGTCGAGGGAATCTGTGCCGGGGCCGGTGCGATCGTCGCCATGGCATCGGACATGCGCCTCGCGGCAGGCGGGACCAAGGTTGCTTTCCTGTTCAACAAGGTGGGCCTTGCCGGTTGCGACATGGGCGCCTGCGCGATCCTGCCGCGGATCATCGGGCAGTCCCGCGCCTCCGAGCTGCTCTACACCGGCCGTTTCATGACCGCGGACGAGGGCGAGCGCTGGGGCTTCTTCAGCCGCATCGTGACGCCGGAGCAGGTGCTGCCCCAGGCGCAGGTCCTGGCCAAGCAGATCGCGGAAGGGCCGACCTTCGCCAACACCATGACCAAGCGAATGCTGGCGATGGAATGGGCAATGTCGGTGGAGGAGGCGATCGAGGCGGAAGCCGTTGCCCAGGCCCTGTGCATGACCACAGCCGATTTCGAGCGCGCCTTCGAGGCCTTCGCCAACAAGGTCAAGCCGGTATTCAGGGGCGACTAAACGGCGTCTTTGTCCGAGCCGGCCAGCAACGGGGACTTGCGCGAAATTAGTTTAGGCTTAAAATAGTTTCATGGCCGGGTGAATTGGCGAGGCTCCCATGAAAGTCGCGATCATCGGTGGCGGACCTGCGGGTCTCTACGCTGCGATCCTGCTCAAGAAGCAGCGCCCGGGCGCCGACATCACGGTGTATGAGCGCAATCGGGCCGACGACACCTTCGGCTTCGGCGTGGTCTTCTCCGATGCCACGCTGGACAATTTCGAAAAACACGATCTGCCGAGCTACCGCCGCATCACCCAGGAGTTCGCATACTGGGACGACATCGCCGTGCATTTCCGCGGCACGGTCCACCGGGTCGGCGGTAACGGCTTTTGCGGCTGCTCCCGAAGCAAGCTGCTCCTGATCCTTCAGGAACGGGCCCGCGAGCTTGGCGTCGTCCTGCACTTCGAGGTGGACATCGACGACGAAACCCGGTTCGCCGACGCCGATCTCGTCCTGATCGCCGACGGCATCAACAGCCGCTTCCGCGAGAAATACATCGATCATTTCCAGCCGGAGGTTGACCTCCGCTCCAACAAGTTCGCCTGGATGGGCTCGACCAAGCCGCTCGATGCCTTCACCTTCATCTTCCAGGAGACCGAGTGGGGGCCGTTCATCGCCCACGCCTATCAGTATGAGGCCGGACACTCGACCTGGATCTTCGAGACCGATCCCGAGACGTTCGAGCGGGCTGGCCTCACGGGGCTGGACGAGACGCAGTCCGCCGCGCGGATGGCCGAGATTTTTGGCTGGTTCCTCGATGGACACAAGCTGCTCATCAACCGTTCGATGTGGCGCAATTTCCCGATGATCCGCAGCAAGCGCTGGGTCAAGGACAACATGGTGCTGCTCGGCGATGCCAAGGCGAGCGCGCATTTTTCGATCGGCTCCGGCACCAAGCTCGCGATGGAAGACGCGATTGCGCTGGCCGAGGCGATGGAGAAAGCTCCCAGCATCAAGGCGGCGCTTGATGTCTACGAGCAGGGCCGCCGCGAGGAGGTCGAGAAGACGCAGCATGCCGCCGACGTCTCGCTGGTCTGGTTCGAGCATGTCGACCGCTTCTGGGATTTTGATCCCGTGCAGTTTGCCTTCGGCGTGATGACGCGCTCGAAGGCGATCACCTATGACAATCTCAAGCTCCGCGCGCCCGATTTCGTGGCCGAGGTCGAGAAGTCATTTGCCAGACAGGTTCGCGACAGCGGCTTTGACGTCGACACGAAAGAGCCGGCGGTGCCGTTGTTCCAGCCGTTCCGCCTGCGCGAGATGGAGATCGCCAATCGCGCGGTGATGTCGCCGATGTGCATGTACTCGGCCAAGGAGGGCGTGCCGACCGACTTCCACCTCGTGCACTACGGATCGCGTGCGATCGGTGGCGCCGGCCTGATCTTCACGGAGATGACCTGCGTCAGCCGCGACGCCCGGATCACGCCGGGCTGCACTGGCCTGTGGAACGACGAGCAGGAGGCGGCGTGGCGGCGCATCGTGGACTTCGTCCACGGCAATTCGGCCGCAAAGATCTGCCTCCAGTTGGGCCACGCCGGCCGCAAGGGCGCGACCAAGCTGATGTGGGACGGCATGGATCGCCCGCTGGACGAAGGCGGCTGGGACGTGTTCTCCGCATCGCCGCTCCCCTATTTTCCCGACAGTCAGGTGCCGCGCGAGCTCGATCGCGCCGGCATGAACGCGGTGAGGGACGCTTTCGTTGCGTCGGCTGAGCGCGGCGAGCGCTGCGGCTTCGACATGCTGGAGCTGCATTGTGCCCACGGCTATCTGCTCGCCAGCTTCATCTCGCCGCTGACGAACACCAGGACGGACGAATACGGCGGCTCGCTCGAGAACCGTCTGCGCTTCCCGCGCGAGATCTTCGAGGCGCTCCGCGCGGTCTGGCCGTCGCACAAGCCCACGTCGGTACGCATCTCCGCGACTGACTGGGCCGATGGAGGCATCACCGGCGACGACGCGGTGGCGGTTGCGCGCGCTTTCGCCGAAGCCGGCGTCGATCTGGTCGATGTCTCGACCGGGCAGACCGTCCGCGATGCGCAGCCGATCTACGGCCGCATGTTCCAGACGCCGTTCTCGGATCAGGTCCGCAACGAGGCGCGCGTCGCTACGATGTGCGTCGGCAATATCACGACGGCGGACCAGGCCAATACCATCCTGGCCGCCGGAAGGGCCGATCTCGTGGCGCTTGGACGGCCGCATCTGGTCGATCCGTTCTTCACCATGAGGGCGGCGGCCTGGTACGGGGCAAAGGACGCGTTCTGCCCGCCGCAATATCTGCCCGGAATGGATCAGATTTTCCGCAACAGCGTCCGCGACCGGCAGGATCTGGAGGAGCTGCGCATTAAGGCTAAGCCCAAGACCCGGGCCGAGCTCAAGGCGGAGACGACAAAGCCGCTTGCGGCGGAGTAACCGCCCGTGCGACGTTAACCTCATTGCCTGGCATGTTTCGAGTGGAGTAAGGGCGATGAAGGCGATTATCGTCGGTGGCGGTATCGGTGGCCTCACCACGGCGCTGATGCTGCGTTCGCGTGGCATCGGATGCGAGATTTTCGAGCAAGCCGACACCATTCGTGAGCTCGGCGTCGGCATCAATACGCTGCCGCATGCCATGCGCGAGCTCGCCGGACTCGGCCTGCTTCAGAAACTCGACGATGTCGCTGTTCGCACCGACCAGCTCTATTATCTCAACCGCCATGGCCAGGAGGTCTGGCGCGAAGCCCGCGGCATCGACGCCGGTCACGACGTGCCGCAATTCTCGATCCATCGCGGCCGCCTTCAGGGCGTCATCCATCGCGCCGTCGAGGAGCGGCTCGGGCACGAGGCGATCCACACCGGCTGCAGGCTCGGCGCTTTCACGCAGGACGAGGGCGGCGTCACCGCTTACTTTTTCGATCGTGCCGGCGCGCATGTCCACACGGCGCGCGGCGATATCCTGATCGGCGCCGACGGCATTCATTCCCGCGTCCGAGAGACGTTGTTCCCGAACGAGGGACCGCCGTGCTGGAACGGCCTGATGCTGTGGCGCGGTGCGCGCGACTGGCCGCTGTTCCTCACCGGCAAATCGATGATCGTGGCCGGCGGCCTCAATGCCAAGGTGGTGATCTATCCGATCGCGGAGGGATCGAGCCCGGCGAGCCGCCTGACCAACTGGGCCGTGCTGGTGAAGGTGGGCGAGGGCAATGCGCCACCACCGCGGAAGGAAGACTGGTCGCGGCCGGGCCGCCGCGAGGAACTGATGCCGCACGTCGCCCGCTTCTCGGTGCCCTATGTCGACGTGAAGAGCCTGATCTCGGCGACGCCCGAATTCTACGAATATCCGACCTGCGACCGCGATCCCTTGCCCTATTGGTCGTCGGGACGCGTCACGCTACTCGGCGACGCCGCGCACCCCATGTATCCGGTCGGCTCGAATGGCGCCTCGCAGGCGATCCTCGATGCGCGTTGCCTTGCCGACGCGCTGGTGCGCGCCGAGCATCCGCGCCAGGCGCTACTCGAATACGAGAAGAAGCGCCTGCCGATGACGGCGGATATCGTGCGCTCCAATCGCCGGGGCGGCCCCGAGGGCGTCATCGACGCCGTCGAGCAGCTCGCGCCCGACGGCTTCGACAATGTCGACAACGTCCTGAGCTATTCCCAGCGCGAGGCCATCGTGCGCGGCTATGCGACCAAGGCGGGCTTCGCCGCAGTGCCGGGGCTCGCGGCGGTGCGCGCCTAAGACTCGCGGCTAGAGCATGATCCGGAAAAGTGCGAGGCGGTTTTCCGAAAGGATCATGCTCAAACAATAATCTAAAGCGCGATGACGGTTCATCGTGATCTCATCGCGCCTTAGCCGCCGGGAGGCGGCGGCAGGAAGTGGATGTTGAACTCGGCCGCCATCGCCACCACGTCTTCCGGCTTCTGTTCCTTCATGTTGTGGAGGCCCCAGAACAGGTCGAACAGCCTTTTGGTCGGCGACACCCAGAACAGCACTTTTGCGGTCTGCTCCGACTTGTTGAAGATGCCGTGCGGCACGCCCATGCCGAGGCGGATCAGGTCGCCGGCGGTGGCCTGCGACTCCGAATTGCCGAGCATGAAATCGAGCTTGCCCTCCAGCATGTAGAGATATTCATCCTGGTCGGGGTGAATGTGCGGCGGCACGAACGTGCCCGGCGGCAAGGTCGCATGCCAGGAGAAGCTGTGCTCGGTCTTGCTCTTCGGCACGTAGGTTTGACCGAGGATGTTCCAGGAAATACCCTGGATCCCCTCATTGGCGCGCGTGATGCCGGTGATTTCGCTGCTCATTGAAGTCCTCCCGTAACCCGTCGCGGCTTCAGTTCGCCGCCTTACAGTCCTTGGCGTAGCGGTCGCCGTAATTCTCGAAGACCTTCTGCACGATCTCCGTCTGGAACTTGCCGTCCGGACGCTTGGCAACCTTGGTCAGATAGAAATCCTGGATCGGATAGCCGTTGGTGTTGAACTTGAAGGTGCCGCGCAGCGAGGTGAAGTCGGCTTTCTTCAGCGCGGCCTGGACCGCGTCCTTGTTCGACAGATCGCCCTTCACGGCCTTGACCGCGCTGTCGATCAGCATCGCGGCGTCATACGCCTGGAAGGCGTAGGTGCCAGGCACGACGTTATAGGCGGCCTCGTAGGACGCGACGAACTTCTTGTTCGGGGGATTGTCCAGATTGGGCGCCCAGTTGGCGCCGCCAAACATGCCGACAGCGGCGTCCTGCTGTGCCGGCAAGGTCGATTCATCCACCGTAAACGCCGAGAGCACCGGAATGCTGTCAGCAAGGCCCGCCTGCCGGTATTGCTTGACGAGATTGACGCCGAGGCCGCCCGGCATGAACGTGAAGAGGGCATCGGGCTTCTGCGAGGAGATCTTGGAAAGCTCCGGCTGGAAGTCCAGCGTGTTCAGCGGCATGTAGGATTCCTCGACGATCTCGCCCTTGTAGTCGAGCTTGAACCCCGCCACGGAATCCTTGCCGGCCTGATAGTTCGGGACCATCAGGTACATGCGCTTGTAGCCGCGATCCTGCGCGACCTTGCCGAGGATCTCGTGCACCTGATCGTTCTGGTACGAGGTCACATAGAAGAACGGGTTGCAGTCCTTGCCGGCAAAGGTCGACGGGCCCGCGTTGGGGCTGATCAGGAAGGTCTTCGACTCCGTCACGGGCCGGTGGATCGCCTGCAGGATGTTGGAGAAGATCGGGCCGATCACGAAGTCGACCTTGTCGCGTTCGAGCAGACCCTTGACCTTGGTCACCGCCGCGTCCGGCTTCAGTTCGTCATCGACCACCACGACCTCGACGTCACGGCCGCCCATCTTGCTGCCGAGGTCCTTTACGGCGAGCGCAAAGCCGTCGCGAACTTGCTGGCCAAGCGCTGCGGCTGGTCCCGACAGAGTCACGATCACCCCGAGCTTGATCTTCTCCTGGGCGAGGGCAGGGGTCATTGCGGTGCCGACCAGCAGGGCAGTTGCGGCCAAGGTCAATTGCGTCTTCATGATCTGTCCCCCGTGACATCAGGGCTTGCGCTGCAAGCCACGTACTTTAATCCAAGCTTATGCCGATGATGGTGGCCGCGGCAAGGAGCGCTCAAAGTGTCGCCATCCCGCGGCAGCGGCGCATGCAAGCGGCGCGCCAATTATTTGAAGCCTAAAGAAAGTAGCGTGCGGTCGATTGTTGCAGCTTTGGACTTGCGGCCGGCGTCGATTTATTTGAAGCTCAAAATGTTGGGGAATCCGTGCCGGCGCCAATGCCCGCCGAGAGTGAACGCACCGAGATGCTCGATTCCGAGACCAAGGCCGTCGAAACGCCGGAAGACCATGCCGACGAGCTTCGGCTGTGGCTGCGCCTTCTGACCTGCACCACCCTGATCGAGGGCGAGGTTCGCGGCCGGCTGCGGCAGCGGTTCGACGTCACGCTGCCCCGCTTCGATCTGATGGCTCAGCTCGACAAGGCGCCTGACGGCATGACGCTATCCGATGTCTCCAAGCGGATGATGGTATCCAACGGCAATGTCACCGGCCTCGTCGAGCGCCTCGTGGAATCCGGCCATCTCGATCGTCGGACCTCGGAGACGGACCGCCGTGTTCAGGTGATCCGCCTCACGAAACTCGGTCGCGCCGAGTTCCGCAAGATGGCTGCGGAGCACGAGATCTGGATCGCCGATCTCTTCGCCGACCTCTCGCCGAAGGATGTGCGCGAGTTAATGCGGCTGCTCGCCAAGACCAAGGCGTCGGCGCAGAAATCGGCCGCGCGCCGCCGGCCGTAAGAACCGCCGCCCAACCCCTTTTGCCGCAGGAAAAAGCACGGGGCGCCCAAAATCCGCTATTGCGCCGAATTGTTTTAAGCCTAAAATGTTTCCCAGATCGTGCTGCCGGGTGCAATCCATGCTGAAAGGAGCGTGCGATGGCCAACGCCGCCAAGATTCAAGTGTCGGGCTCGCATGACGGCAACGCTGCGACGGCCCATGTCGATACGTTTGCGCGGCAGCATCTGCCGCCACGCGAGCTCTGGCCCGAGTTCATCTTCACACGGCCGGAGCTGCGCTATCCGCCACGATTGAACTGCGTCAGTTATTTCCTCGATCGCTGGGTCGAGCAGGGACATGGCGAGGCGCCCTGCGTCATCAGTCCCGCCGTCAGTTACACCTATCGCGAGCTGCAAGCGCTGGTGAACCGCATCGCCAACGTGCTGGTCGGCAAGCTTGGTCTCGTTCCCGGCGGACGCGTGCTGCTACGCTCCGCCAACAATCCGATGATGGTCGCGACCTATCTCGCGGTCATCAAGGCCGGCGGCATTGTCGTGGCCACGATGCCGCTCTTGCGCGCCAAGGAGCTGTCATATCCGATCCAGAAGGCGGAGATCACGCTGGCGCTGTGCGACGGAAAGCTCGCCGAGGAAATGGAGAAGGCGAAAGCTGCGGCGCCGAATCTCAAGCGAGTCGTTTATTGGGGCAATGGCGCGACGGACTCGCTCGAAGCGCTCAGCGCGGACGCGAGTCCGGAGTTCAAGGCCATCGATACCGCCTCCGACGACGTCTGTCTGATCGCCTTTACGTCCGGCACGACAGGCGATCCCAAGGGCACCATGCATTTCCACCGCGACATGCTCGCGGTCTGCGACGGCTATGCGCGCAACATCCTGCGAGCCGAACAGAAGGATCGCTTCGTCGGCTCGGCGCCGCTCGCGTTCACCTTCGGCTTCGGCGGTGTGCTGTTTCCGATGCATATCGGCGCCTCTTTCGTGGTGCTGGAGAAGACGACGCCGGACGATATCCTGACGGCGATCGAGCAATACAAGACCACGGTCTGCTTCACGGCGCCGACCGCTTACCGGGCGATGATCGGCAAGCTGGCTGGCCGCGACATCTCCTCGCTTCGCAAATGTGTTTCCGCGGGCGAGACGCTGCCCAAGCCGACCTTCGACGCCTGGCTCAAGGCGACGGGGATCAAGCTGATGGACGGCATCGGCTCGACTGAATTGCTGCACATCTTCATCAGCGCGACCGAGGACGAAATCCGTCCCGGCGCAACGGGCAAGCCCGTGCCGGGCTATGAGGCCAAGATCGTCGACGATGACGGCCATGATTTGCCGCCGGGCACGATGGGGAACCTCGCGGTGCGCGGGCCGACCGGATGCCGCTATCTCGCCGACGAGCGGCAGCGCAAATACGTCAGGAACGGCTGGAACATCACCGGCGACACCTACCTGATGGATAATGACGGCTATTTCTGGTACCAGTCGCGCTCCGACGACATGATTGTGTCGGCCGGCTACAATATCGCGGGCACGGATGTCGAGGCGGCGCTGCTCACGCATCCGGCGGTCGCCGAGTGCGGCGTGGTCGGCGCCTCCGACGAGGCGCGCGGCATGATCGTGAAGGCCTATGTCGTCGCGACGCCCGGCGTGACGCCGGACGCTCAGCTCGTGACCGAGTTGCAGGAACATGTCAAACGCGAGATCGCGCCGTACAAATATCCGCGTGCCATCGAATTCGTAACGCAACTACCCAAGACCGAGACCGGAAAATTGAAGCGCTTTGCCTTGCGGCAACTGGCGCAGGCCGCGGCAACGTCCTCAGGCGTCGCGGCGGAATGAGAGAGGGATGAAGAATTGTCTGTGACGACGCCGAAAGGCCCGCAACTCGCGGTGCTGCCGACAGCAGCCGAGGATGACGCCCGTTCGCGGGTGCAGGTGCTCCAGCCGTCGGGGTGGCCGATGCCGAAGGGCTATGCCAATGGCATGGCCGCTGAGGGCCTCATCGTCGTCACCGGCGGGGTGATCGGCTGGGATGCCGAAGAGCGTCTTGCCGACGGCTTTGTCGCGCAGGTGGGGCAGACCTTGAGCAACATCGCCGCGATCCTGGCTGAGGCAGGCGCGAGGCCCGAGCACCTCGTGCGGCTGACTTGGTACGTCGTCGACATGGACGAGTACCTGTCCAACCTGAAGGAGCTCGGTAAGATCTACCGTGCCATCTTCGGCGCAAATTACCCGGCGATGGCGCTGGTGCAGGTGGTGCGCCTCGTGGAGAAGGCGGCGCGCGTCGAGATCGAGGCCACCGCCGTCATTCCGCGCTGAATCGCGTCTGGTTCAGCTCGCCTTGTCAGCTTGCCTTGTCAGCTTGCCTTGGCGAGCTCGTCGTCCTCGGGCGAGTTCAGATAGACGCCCGACATGGTGTCGACCCAACACAGATGGTCGTGCACCTTCTTCACGCCGTCGACGTTCTCCGCTGCGACGATCGCGGCCTGCCGCGTGCGCTCTTCGGTGATGACGCCGCTGAGGTGGACGATGCCGTCGCGGACGATGACGTTCAGCCCGAACGGGCACCAGTCGTTCTTCTCCATGATGTCGATGATGCGGTTGCGAATGTGGTCGTCATCCGCCGTCGGATCACGCACTTCACGAGCGAGCCCCGCCACCGCCTGCAGCAGATTAGCGCGGGATACGATCCCGACGACCTTGTCGCCGCGCACCACCGGAAGCCGCTTCACGTTGTTCCGCTCCATCAGGTCGACGATCTCTGCGAGCGCCGTGTCCTCCGTGATGGTTACGGGCGAGTCGGTCATCACCTCCGCAACCTTGCGGCCGTGCTCGTGGACGAAGTCGCTGGCAGACTTGCCCGGCCCCAGGATGAACCGCAGCCAGCGTCCGCGCTTGCGCCCGGTGCCGATTTCGCTGCGGCGGATGAAATCCCCTTCCGAGACGACGCCGACCAGCTTGCCGGTATCGTCGACCACGGTGAGACCGCTGACGTGCCGCTTCAGCATGATATTTGCCGCCTCGACGATGCTTGTGTCGGGGGTAACCGAGATGACCGACCGGGTCATGATCTGGTGGGCGCGCATGGACAACTCCGCTTGTCGAATTTCGATGCGCGAAAACTAGCTCGGGTGTCAGGGTGCGGTTTGACTCAGGTCAATCGGACGAAGCCCGTCCGTCCTGATTAAGCAATCGTGATCCGCGCCCCGGATTTGATGCAGCTCAACGCCTCTGCGAAGCCTCGCCATATCCTGCCGCCGACGTCAAACAGCAGCCCTCGGGAACATTGAGCCATGAGCGTCGTGCAGATCTTTCCACGGGCCGAAGAGCCGGCGGTCCAGGCTCTCCCCATCAGTCCAGCCGCTGGTCCCGAAGCCGCGACGGTGAGCCCCCAGATGGGTGCCGGGATGCCGGCTGCCGCCGAGCCTCCGCCTGTATCGGAGCCATATCCTCTCGATCGCGCGTTTCACGCGATGCTTGCGCGGTTTACGGGCGGGATTTCGCCACTGGCCTTGTCGCTGGCGTGGCTCGACTGGAGTTCGCATCTCGCTGCGGCGCCGCAGCGCCAGATGGAGATTTCCCGCAACGTCCTGCGTGACGCCGGCCGGTTGGCGGAAGCCGCCGCGCACGCGGCGTCACCGGGCCAAAAGCCGTGGTCCGTGATCCAACCGCAGGGGCGGGATCGCCGCTTTAGTGGACCGCAATGGGAGACCGCGCCGTTCAATCTGCTGGCGCAGGCATTCCTGCTCGGAGAGCGCTGGTGGCACGATGCCACGACCGGCGTGCGCGGCGTGTCGCACGCAAATGAAGCCATCGTCGAATTCTCGATGCGCCAGATGCTCGACATGCTGGCGCCGTCGAATTTCGCGGCGACCAATCCGAAGGTGCTGGAAAAGGCGTTCCAGAGTGGCGGGGAAAACTTCGTCTTCGGCTGACAAAACTGGTGCAGCGACCTGATGCGCCTGCTCTCCGCCTCAAAATTGGCGGGCAGTGAGCAGTTTGTGGTCGGCAAATCGGTGGCGGCTTCGCCCGGCAAGGTCGTCTACCGTAACGAGCTGATCGAGCTGATCCAGTACCAACCGACCACGGCGCAGGTGCGACCAGAGCCGATCCTGATCGTGCCGGCCTGGATCATGAAGTACTACATCCTCGATCTCTCGCCGCAGAACTCGCTGGTCAAATATCTGACCGGTCAGGGCTTCACGGTGTTCGCGATCTCCTGGCGCAACCCGGATGCGACAGATCGGGATCTCGCCTTCGACGACTATCGCAAGCTGGGGGTCATGGCGGCGCTGGACATGATCGGCCGGATCATGCCGGGTCGGAGGACCCATGCGCTCGGCTATTGTCTGGGAGGGACATTGCTGTCGATCGCTGCCGCTGCGATGGAGCGCGACGGTGATAACCGCTTTGGCACCGTTACTCTCCTTGCGGCCCAGACCGACTTCACCGAGGCCGGGGAGCTGACGCTCTTCATCAACGAGAGCCAGGTCGCCTTTCTCGAAGACATGATGTGGCAGCGCGGCTATCTCGATACGACCCAGATGGCCGGCGCCTTCCAGCTGCTGCGCTCCAACGAACTGATCTGGTCGCGTCTGTCACACGACTATCTGATGGGCGAGGGCGCGCCGCTGAACGACCTGATGGCGTGGAACGCGGACGCAACGCGGCTGCCCTATCGCATGCATTCGGAATATCTGCGAAAGCTGTTCCTCGACAACGATCTGGCCGGGGGGCGCTATCGCGTCGGCGGCAGGAACGTTTCGCTGTCCGATATTCACGCCCCGATGTTCGTGGTCGGCACGCTGGCCGATCACGTCGCGCCGTGGCGATCCGTCTACAAGATCCACTATCAGGTCGATGCCGACGTGACGTTCCTGTTGACCAGTGGTGGCCACAATGCCGGCGTCGTCGCGCCTCCCGACGAGCCCGGCCACAGCTATCAAGTGCTGAGCAAGGCCGAGGACGCGCCCTATGTCGGTGCGGACGAGTGGCTGAAGCTGGCTCCGCGCATTGAAGGGTCGTGGTGGCCGGAATGGACCAAATGGCTGGCGGCGCGCTCCGGCGCGCCCTGCGATCCGCCGCCGATCGGGCTTGGAGACGCTCCCGGCCTGCCCGATGCGCCGGGGGACTACGTCCACACTTAAACCTCCGGCTCGGAACTCGGTGCGAGATCCGAGGAGCGGAAGGGCTTCGTCTTGTCCAGTTTGCGGTAAGCCGTTGACGCCGTCCGCAACAGCTTCTTTTCACGCTTGCGGTTGCGGAATCGATTGCTGGCTTCGAGGCCGGCGCCGTTCAACGACGCGGCCAGCGCATGTCCCCGCGCATCATCGTTCAACCGTCCGAGCGACCGTTGCGCCTTGCGCAATTTCTTGAGGATCGATTTCTGTTTGGTCAGCGATTCCTCGGCGAACAGGTCCTGGAGCGACTCGATCGAATAGGTCAGCCGCTTGTTGAGAATCCGCAGCTTGTGTCGTTTCTCGACGTCGAGCTTGCGGAGTTTTCGCGCCTTCTTGAGCAGCGTCGTCTCCCACTCGGTCAGCCGCTCCGTTGCGTGTTCGGCGAGCGTGCAGCGGCGCAATCGCATGGCTTCCTTGCTGCGCCGGGTTGACCAGGGGCCGCTCTCGATCCAGATCGAGGTCTGCTCGACAAGGCGGCGATACCGCGCGGATTGCAGCGCGCGAGCCAGCAGGCGGTGGCTCTCGGTGCGCTTTTCGTCCCAATGCTGAAGCTCGGCGACCACCGCAAGCTCTTTGGCACTCTCCGCGACGATCCGCTCGATCGCCACGTCGAGATCCCGCACCATGCCGAGCTGGCCGTTCAGCCATTTCAGTTCGGCCCAGACGTTCGGGCGCAGGGCGTCGTCGACCATCGGCGAGAAGAAGCGGATGGCAGTTCGCAGATGGGTCAACGCGATCCGGATCTGATGTAGCGCGTCGGGATCGCCGCGGCAGGTGCCGTCATGCTGGGCGAGCACGGCATCGAGATGACGGCGCGCGATGATGCGGAACGCCGTATCGCAGGCCATGCCGGGGCTGAGGCGGCCGGGCAGGGCATTGCGCTGCGCCGCCGGCGTGGCGCGAACGGCCGTCGAGGTCTTGGTGGGTCGCGCCATCTTTGCCCGCGCCAATCAGATTGCCCTATTTGCCTTCAGCGATCGCGTCCCGACAGTTCTGGAGCGTCTGCTCTTGTGTCCCGGATGCATCGATGGTCGCCCAGCCGACGTGACCGATATTATAGTGCTCTTGCTGCGCAGCAACCTCCTGCGTGGCGTCGGATGCGTCTCCCCGGCGGCTTCCGATCCGCATCTGCCGGGTCGCGAGGTCCGCAACCAGGAACAGGCCGTTCAGCGGCACATTGCGCTCTCGCGCCAATGCGGCGATCGCGTCCCGTTCGTCCTCGCGGGCGAATACGCCGTCGATGATCGCCGAATGGCCCTGCGCCAACACCCGCCGGGCGTGCTGAGCCAGCGTGCCGTAGACGCGGGCCGCGTGCTCTGGCGTGTAGGCGGACGGCGGCAGGCGGTGCGTGTCCTCGACCCCGAACATCTGCTTGCGAACGAGGTCGCTGCGCAGCACGACGGCTCCCGGGGGCGGCGCGACGACGGGCGCGAGCGCATTCGCCAGGACGGTCTTGCCGGTGCCTGACAGGCCGCCGATCGCAACCAGGCGCGGAGCAGGGGGATGGATCAGCGTCCTGGCGAGGTCAAAATAATGCTGTGCCTGGTCAAGGATGCTGGGGTCATCGGAATGCGGCGGCTTCAGCCGTGCCAGGGCCACCTGGGCGCGGATCGCCGCCCGGATGGACATCAACAGCGGCAGGGCCGAGAGCGCGTCGAGATTGTCGGCCGGCGTTGCGGCGAGATAGCGGTTCAGGACGATGTTGGCGGCGCGGGGCTGATCGTGGTGCAACAGGTCCATCATCGTGAATGCGAGATCGTAGAGCACGTCGACGGTTGCCATCTGCGCATCGAACTCGATGGCATCGAACAGCACGGGCCGGTCGTCGAGCAGGACGATGTTTGCGAGATGCAGATCGCCATGGCAGCGGCGTACGAAGCCCATCCGGCCGCGCTCCGCGAGCAGCGGACGAACACGCAGGAATGCCTCGTGGGAGGCTTTGCCCAGCTTTTCGATGTCTTCCGCGATGAAATGGCCGCCGGCCCGCAGACCGTGACTGTTGCCGTCGATCAGGGCGGGGATGGAGGCGACCCATGCTTCGCCGTCCGCGCGTGTCGCCGCGCCGTGGGAAGCCACGATCGCGTCGGCGGCAGGC
>NZ_AJQF01000075.1:0-44360 GCF_000261705.1 Bradyrhizobium genomosp. III
GGGCCGGCCTTTGCCAGATGATCGAGCGTCCGGTTTTCGTCGAAGCGCGCCATCTCCACCGCATATTCCACCGGCAGGCCCTGTCCGTCGACCTTCAACGATCCGTCCGCCTCTTCGGTGATCGCGACGACCCGGTGGTAGATCTGTGGCGCCAGCGGCCGGTTGATCCGGATTTCCTCCTCGCAGGCCGCCTTACGTTTCTCGAGCGTCGAATAGTCGAGGAAGGGAAACTGCACAGCCCGCTTGATCTTCAGCGCTCGCTTGCCTTCGAGAAAGACCGAAGCTGCGTGCGTGTCGACCCGCTTCACGCCCGGATGCCTGCCAGAATCGGAGAGCGCCGCAAAGATCCGGTCCTGGGTCGCAGAATCGTCTGTCATTCCCGCTGGCACATCCAGATGCGTCGGAAGGCGGCCCGTCCGCCGACCAAGGTAACCCTTAGAAGCAGATCGCGGCCAGTCCTTGACGTCGGTTAACCCCTGTTACTGGTGAACTGGACGAGGTTCCCTTGGCTTGACCAGGATCAAGCATCCGGGCGAACGCGGGCGTATTCTGACGACCAAGGAGAATCCCGATGCCCATCAAGGATGTCTTTCTGCCGCTTGTCGGCCAGCCCCGCGGATCGGCCCTGATTGCGATCGAGAAATGCGTGGCCGTCGCCGCCGACCTCGGCGCCAGGATCACGGGGCTCGCGCTCGAGGAAGACATTTTCGAGCGGCCGAAGGTGATGCTGTCTCATGATCGCGATTCCGCGGAGGCCGGCGTTTCGCGTGAGGCGAACGAGACGCAGCAGCTCCTCGATGCCTTCACCAGCGCGGCGTCCCGCGCCAACATTCGCGCCCAGAGCAGAACGGGCAAGGTACCGGCGGACCAGATCGCGGCGATCCTGGCCGAGCATGCCCGTTTCAGCGATCTCACGCTGTTTCCCGTGAAGCCGCACGACAGCCGAACGGAGCACATCATCGAAACTCTCCTGTTCGAATCCGGGCGGCCGCTGCTGCTCTGCCCGGAGCAGCGTGCGGAGCAGCTGCGGCCGGAATTCGAGAACGTCATGATCGCCTGGGATCATTCTGCCCGCGCTGCGCGTGCGGTCGGCGACGCTTTGCCCATTCTTCAGGCTGCCACCGTGGTCCGCGTGGTGACGGTCGCAGAGGACAAGGCTGACGCTGTCGCGCAATCCGGCGCGGCTCTCGTCGACCATCTGAGAGAACACGGGGTCTATGCCTCCTTCGAAACGGTGACCGGCAACGGCAGCTCGATCGGCAAGGTACTGGGAAGTTGGGCGAATTCCCATGGCATGGATGCCATCGTGATGGGCGCCTACCATCATTCACGCCTGAACGAGATCGTGTGGGGCGGTGTGACAAAGACCGTCATTGGCCAGCCACCATGCTGGGTTATGATCTCGCACTAGGCTCGCCAATTTTCCCGGCCTGATCGTCAACCATCGGAACCGCCGTTGACCCGGCGCATTTGCTTTCATGTCAACCTATCGTCTCAACAATCTGCTGGCGCCGCGTTCAGTTGCGCTCGTTGGCGCGAGCGCCCGTCCGGTCTCAGTCGGACGCGCCGTTCTGGAGAACATTCACAAGGCCGAATTCAAGGGGCGCTTCGGCCTCGTCAATCCACGCCATGCCGAAATCGGCGGCGTCGCGGCGGTGAAGAGCCTGGACAGCTTGGACTTCGTGCCCGAGCTCGTGGTCATCACCGCGCCGGCGCGCGAGATTCCCGGTATCATCGACCAGGCCGGGCGTCGCGGATCGGCGGGCGCGCTGATCGTCTCGGCCGGGCTCGGCCACGGACCGGGCTCTCTGCACGAGGCTGCAATCGCGGCGGCCCGCAAATACGGCATGCGGCTGATCGGACCGAATTGCCTCGGCATCATGATGCCCGGGGTCAGCCTGAATGCCAGCTTTGCCGCGCACATGCCGGGGGCGGGCAGCCTCGCGCTGATCTCGCAATCGGGCGCGATTGCTGCCGGCATGGTCGACTGGGCTGCACAGCGCGGCGTCGGCTTTTCCGGCATCGTCTCCATCGGCGATCAGATCGACGTCGATATCGCCGATCTGCTCGACTATTTCGCGATGGATCACAAGACTCGCGCGATCCTGCTCTACATCGAATCCATCAAGGACGCGCGCAAGTTCATGTCGGCAGCGCGTGCCGCCGCGCGCGTGAAGCCCGTCGTCGTAGTGAAGTCGGGGCGCATGGCGCAGGGCGCAAAGGCGGCCGCCACGCATACCGGCGCGCTCGCCGGCGCGGACGCGGTCTATGACGCGGCGTTCCGCCGCGCGGGTGTCCTGCGGGTCTCCGATCTGCGTGAGCTGTTCGATTGTGCCGAGACGCTCGGCCGCGTCGAATCGCCGACGGGAAAGCGTCTCGCCATCCTGACCAACGGTGGCGGCATCGGCGTCCTCGCCGTCGATCGATTGGTCGAACTCGGCGGAATCCCGGCGACCATCTCGCCGGAGGTGCGCAAGACGCTCGATGCGGCCCTGCCGCCGACCTGGTCCGGTGCAAATCCCGTCGACATCGTGGGCGACGCCGACGCCTCGCGCTACGCGGCGGCGCTCGAGGTGCTGCTGGCCGATCGCGACAATGACGCGGTGCTGGTCCTCAACGTGCAAACGGCGATCGCCTCGGCCGCCGAGATTGCCACGACCGTGACCGAGCTCGTCGCTAAATATCGCGAGAAGCACCGCCGATGGGCCAAGCCCGTATTGGCCGCCTGGGTCGGGGCCGATCAGGACATCATCCAGGCGCTTTCCGGCGCCGGTATGCCCAACTATCCGACCGAGGACGACGCCGTGCGCGGCTTCATGCATCTGGTCCGGCACCGAGAAGTGGTGGAGGAGCTGAGCCAGGTTCCTCCCGCGATGCCCGATACGTTCGTGCCGGATGCCCGGGGGGCGAGGCAGATCGTCACCGCCGCGATCGCCGATGGCCGTGAATGGCTCGAACCGGTCGAGATCAGGCACCTGCTCGAAGCTTACGACATCGCCATGGTGCCGACCTATGCGGCGACCGATGTCGAGCAGGCGGTGGCCTATGCGAAGGAAATCTTCGCGCAGGGCGGCACCGTGGTGCTGAAGATCATGTCGCGGGACATCATCCACAAATCCGATGTCGGTGGCGTCGTGCTCAATCTGACGACGCCGGAGGCCGTGCGAGCGGCCACCTCCGACATTCTCGCCCGGGCGAGAAAGCTGCGGCCCGAGGCCCGCATCGGCGGCGTCATCGTCCAGGCGATGGTCGTCAAGGCGAAGGCGCGCGAGCTGATCCTGGGCCTCGCCGACGATCCCACCTTCGGCACCGTCGTCGTGTTCGGCCGCGGTGGCACGGCGGTGGAGATCATCAACGACAAGGCGCTGGCGCTGCCCCCGCTGGACTTGCAGCTCGCTCGCGATCTGATCGACCGCACCCGCGTGTCGCGGCTGCTAAAGGCCTATCGTGATGTGCCGGCGGTCAAGCAGGACGCCGTCGCCATGGTGCTGGTCAAGCTGGCGCAGATGGCGGCCGACATTCCCGAGATCCGCGAATTCGACATCAATCCGCTGCTGGCGGACGAAACCGGCGTGACCGCGGTCGATGCCCGCGTCGCGGTCGGGCCGCCGCAACGAAAGTTCGTCGGCTCAGGCCCGGCCAATTTCGCCGTTCGCGCCTATCCGTCGCAATGGGAGCGGCGCCTCAAGCTCAAGGACGACTGGCGCATCTTCGTGCGGCCCATGCGCCCCGAGGACGAGCCGACCATCCACGAATTCCTGCGTCACGTCACGCCGCACGACCTTCGCCTGCGGTTCTTCGCACCGATGAAGGAGTTTACCCACGAGTTCATCGCGCGCCTGACCCAGCTCGACTATGCGCGCGCGATGGCCTTCATCGCCTTCGACGAGGCCACCGGCGAAATGGTCGGCGTGGTCCGGCTCCATTCGGATTCGATCTACGAGAGCGGCGAATACGCGATTTTGCTCCGGTCCGATCTCAAGGGCAGGGGGCTCGGCTGGGCCCTCATGCAGCTGATCATCGACTACGCGCGGTCGGAGGGACTGAAGATCATATCGGGCGACGTGCTCAAGGAGAACAGCGTGATGCTCGAGATGTGCCGGCACCTCGGCTTCGAGGTCAAGCCGGACCCGGCCGAGCCCGATATCTGCGACGTCAAATTGAAGCTGTGAGCGCGCCTGCTTCACGAGCGCGCTTCAGCCGAATTCGCCGCGGCGGATGATTTGGCCGTGGTCCGCAAATTCCTGATGATGATCGCGATCAACGGCACCAGCACCGGCACGATCGTGCTGAGCGGATGATGTACCGCGCCTGACACCTGGGCCTGGAGCGCGCGCGCCTCGAGCTGAAGGGCTTCGATGGAGGTGTCGTGAATTTCGTTGGCGAGCTCGATATCGCGGCCTGACGGAGCGCGGCCGGCGATTGCGAACAGAGCGGCCGCGATGGCGAAATTGACGGCGCCGAGGATGGCCGCCGCGGCAATCGCGCTCCAGATCTGCACCAGCGCGAAATAGGCCGACAGTTCCAGCATCAGAAGCCCGAACGCCGCGATCAGGGCCGCAAAGGCACGCAGGCCGAGGCCAACAAGCAGATGGCGCAGCCTGATGTCCGCGATGATCCTGTCGGTGCGCCACAACGCGCGCAGATGTTTGACCACATTCTCGGTATTCACCTAGTGTCTCCTCAGCATGAAGCCGACAACGACGCCGAGCGCGAAGGCGGAGGCGAGCGATGTGATCGGACGGTCCGCAATGAGACCCTGAAGCTGCGCCTGCTCTTCGTCCACGGTCTCGCCGAGCTCGGTCAGCGCCGCCCTGATCTGATGGGCGAGGGCCTCGGCGCGGTCCTTCGAGCTCTCGAACATTTCCTCGCCGGCGGTCCTCAGCAAGCGTGTGACGTCAACCTTCAGTGCCCGCAATTCTTCGCTCATCCTGTCTCTGTCGAACATGGACTTGATATCCCCATTGAATGGACGCAAGCCTAGGGCCCGCGCGCGCGATCGCGCTTGATTTGCGTCAATCGGGCAGCGCAGTTCAGCTCTTGAGACAGGTCAAGCGGGCCGCCATATGCTGGCCTAGAAATGCCGTCTGAATGGGGACCGATTGTCCCGATGAGGTGGAAGCGTGAACCACGAACCGCTGTTGCTCGCGACGCCGTCCGGCGACGTGCTGAACCTGCGCCCTGAAGGGCCCTGGACCGCCGCGAATGTGGTCACGCTCGAGACATTGTCCCGGTCGGTCGGTGCCGACGTCGATCGCTCGCGCGTCGTCACCCTGGACATGTCGGGCGTCAGTGCGCTCGACACGCTCGGTGCCTGGGTCCTGGAAAAGCTGTCGCGCAGGGCCGCAACATCGGGCAGGTCGGCCGAATTCGTCGGCGTCGCCGATCATTTCAGCGGGCTGCTGGATGAGGTGCGCCAGGTCAACCGCCACACGCCGGCCCCGACGGCTGCGCCCAATCCGGTGCTGGCGAGGCTGGGCGATCTCGGCAAGTCCACGGCCGACGCGCGGGAAGACGTCACGATCTTCCTGCAGATGCTCGGCGCATTGTTCATGGCCGTGATAGGCGTGCTGCGTCGGCCGCGTTCGCTGCGGCTGACCTCGCTGGTGTATCAGCTCTACCGCATCGGGTGGCAGGCGATCCCCATCGTCGCGCTGATCACCTTCCTGATCGGCGCCATCATCGCACAGCAGGGCTTCTTCCACTTCCGCAGGTTCGGCGCGGAGTCCTACACCGTCGATATGGTCGGCATCCTGGTGCTGCGCGAGCTCGGCGTGCTGATCGTCGCCATCATGGTCGCGGGACGGTCGGGAAGCGCCTACACCGCCGAGCTCGGCTCGATGAAGATGCGCGAGGAGATCGACGCGCTCTCGACCATGGGGCTCGATCCCGTCGACGTCCTGATCCTGCCGCGCGTTGCGGCCCTGGTCATTGCGCTGCCGATCCTCACTTTCATCGGATCGGTCGCCGCGCTCTATGGCGGCGGTCTCGTCGCGCAGTTCTATGGCGACATGGGGCCGGCGATCTACATCGCGCGGCTGCACGAGGCCATCTCCGTTACCCATTTCGAGGTGGGCATCCTGAAGGCGCCGTTCATGGCGCTGGTGATCGGAATCGTGGCCTGCAGCGAGGGCTTGCGCGTCAAGGGCAGCGCGGAGTCGCTGGGGCGGCAGACCACGACGTCGGTGGTGAAGTCGATCTTCCTGGTGATCGTGCTCGACGGCCTGTTCGCGATCTTCTTTGCCTCGATCGGAATGTGACGATGGACGTATCGCAAGACGAGTTCGCGATCCGCGTCCGTGATCTCGTGGTCGGATTCGGCCGCCAGACCGTGCTCGACCATTTGTCGCTCGACGTTCGCCGCGGCGAGATCCTCGGGCTGGTGGGGGCGTCCGGCGGCGGCAAGTCGGTGCTGATGCGCACCATCATCGGCCTCATTCCGCGCCAGGGCGGGACCATCGAGGTCATGGGCCAGCCCACAGGCGGCCACGGCCGCGGCGCAGCCACGACCTGGGGCATCCTGTTCCAGCAAGGCGCGCTGTTCTCCTCGCTGACGGTCCGCCAGAACGTCCAGTTTCCCTTACGCGAAAATCTTGTCCTGTCGCAGGAGCTGATGGACGAGATCGCGATCGCCAAGCTCGAGATGGTCGGCTTGCGCGCCCAGGACGCCGACAAATATCCGGCGGAGCTGTCGGGCGGCATGACCAAGCGCGTGGCGCTGGCGCGCGCACTCGCGCTCGATCCGCCGATCCTGTTCCTGGACGAGCCGACCTCCGGCCTCGATCCGATCGCCGCCGGCGATTTCGACGCGCTGATCGCGACGCTGCAAAAGACGCTGGGGCTGACCGTGTTCATGGTGACCCACGACCTTGCGAGCCTGACCACGGTCTGTGACCGCGTCGCCGCGCTCGCCGACGGCAAGATCGTGGCGATCGGCCCGATGCGCGAATTGCTGCAATCCGAGCATCCCTGGGTGCGCGCCTATTTCCACGGCAAGCGCTCGCAGATGCTGCAACACGAGATGAGATGAGACATGGAAACCCGCGCTCCCTACGTGCTGATCGGCAGTTTCGTGCTGGCCGCGATCCTCGCGGTGTTCGGCTTCGTCTATTGGCTGAACAACACCGGCGGCATCGGACCGCGCACGAACTACCACGTGCAATTCCAGGGGCCGGTCCCGGGCCTCCTGGTCGGCGCCGGTGTGCTGTTCAACGGCATCCGTGTCGGTGAGGTGACCCAGCTCGCGCTCGCGCCGGATAACCCGCGCTTCGTCAATGCGACGATCTCGGTTGCGACCGCCACGCCGGTGCGTTCCGACACCAGGGTCGGCCTCGAATTCCAGGGCCTGACCGGCGTGCCGGTGGTGACGTTGGAGGGCGGGGTGATCGTTGCCAAATCCGGCGAGCCCGTGACCTTGATGGCCGACGCCGGCGCCGGCCAGAGCATGACGCAGGCGGCGCGCGATGCGCTGCGACGGGTCGACACGGTGCTTCAGGACAATTCCGGCCCGCTGAAGGACACCATCGCGAATTTCAGGACGTTCTCCGACGGCCTCGCGCGCAACACCGGCAAGCTCGACGGCATCATTGCGGGCCTGGAGAAGATGACCGGCGGTGGGACGCCCGCGCAGAAAATAACCTACGACCTGCGCACGCCGAAGAATCTCGGGCCGGCCGGCAAGACGCTCTCCGCTTCCCTGGCCATTCCCGAGCCGACCGCGGTCGCAATGCTGCAGACCCAGCGCATGCTGTTCGCGCCCGTCGGGGACAGACCGGGCTTTGCGGATTTCCTCTGGGCCGACAGCATTCCAAAATTGGTGCAGGCACGCCTGATCGACAGTTTTGAGAATTACGACATCGCCCACGCCCCCCTACGCACGACCGACCTCGGTCAGGCGGATTACCAGCTCCTGATCGACATCCGGCGCTTTCGGATCGCCACGGAGGGCGAGACACGGGTGGAGATCGAACTGTCGGCGCGGATCGTCGATAAGAACGGCAAGGTGGTGGCATCCCGCCTGGTCGAGACCAGCGAAAAGCTCGACAAGGTCGAGCCGGCCGCTGCAGTCGCCGCCTTCGATGCAGCCTTTGCCCGCATCGCCAAGGAGCTGATCGGGTGGAGCGTGCAGGCAGTGTGACGCCGTCTATTCCAGCGTCTTCAGGTAGGACAGGAGATCGTGGATCTGGTCCGGACTGAGCTCGAAGGCCGGCATGTCGTCGTGACCGGTGTAGATCCCTTCGGCCAGCGCCTCACCAAGGGTCTCGATCGGATAACGCCGGTGCAGCGTGCGTAGCGGAGGCGCGCCCTCGAGCGGGCTGTGGGAGACGCGGTCGATCGCGTGACAGCGTGCGCAATTGGCCCGTGCGAAGGCCTTGCCGCGTTGTTCGGCGGTCGGGGCCGCCAGCGCAGGCGTCATCAGAAGCAGCCCAATCAGGCCGTGACGCAGGGCAGCTTGCAGCATGGAAAGTGATCCCGTCGAACTCTGGAAGCAGAATATGACGGGGATGCCACTCAAATTTGATCTCTGTCAATTGGCTTTGGCGCAGTGCAGTAAAATGCACGGGCGCGGTGGACCCGACCCGGTGTCGGGAGCAGCCGGCGCGGGGAGCGGTGGATGAAGCCTTCCGTGGTCACGATTGAGCCGAACGGGCATTTTTGCAGCGATTGCGCCGTACGCGGAGCGGCGGTTTGTTCGTCGCTGGATGCGGCCGAGCTCAGGGAATTCGAGCATCTCGGCCGCCGCGTTCATTTTGACTCCGGCGAGACCGTGTTCTCCGAGGAGGACATGACGACCTCGTTCTACAACGTCCTCGAAGGCGTCATGCGGCTGTACAAGCTGCTGCCCGACGGCCGGCGGCAGATCGTCGGTTTTGCCTTGCCCGGCGATTTCCTGGGGATGAACATCTCCGGCCGGCACAATTTTTCGGCCGATGCGATCGGCGCGGTGACCGTGTGCCAGTTTGCCAAAGCGCCCTTCGGCCGCTTCATCGAGGACCGGCCGCAGCTGCTCAGGCGGATCAACGAGCTGGCCATCCGCGAATTGAGCCAGGCACGCGACCATATGGTCCTGCTCGGCCGACGCTCGGCCGACGAGAAGGTCGCGACCTTCCTGCTCGGCTGGCGGGAAAGGCAGGTCGCGCTCAAGGGTCTGTCCGACACGGTCCCGCTTCCGATGAGCCGTCAGGACATCGCCGACTATCTCGGCCTGACCATCGAAACCGTCAGTCGCACCTTCACCAAGCTGGAGCGTCACGGCGTGATCGAGATCATTCACGGCGGCATCAGCCTGCTCGATCCTGTCCGTGCCGAGGCGCTGGCCGCAGCCTGATAGCCCATCCGCAACGCCCCCGACGTTTTTGATCTCGATCAATGACGCTGGCCTGCTGCAGCAAAATAATGCCCCAGACCTTTGGGAGGGGATAATGCCCGCTGATGCGTTGCTGGTGACCATCGTCGTCGTCGCGATCTTCGTCGCATTCGCCCGCAGCTCTGGCTTGGGCAGACCGGCAAACCAGTGCAGGCCGGCTCGATCCGGATTCCAAGCGCTGACCTCCTGAGGTCTTGATCCGCTCAGACGCGCCAACAGCCGACGCTTGGCCGGCTTGGCCTTCGCCAGCGCCTCAACGCAAGCGCGGCTTGCGCTGCCTGCAACTCTGCATCGACCGGACCGCATCGGCGCATCCTTCGGATGCAGGCTTTCGGCTTGAACGCGGCCTTTTCGGGGCATTTGCCACAAATCGCGCGGGTGCTTTCCGGTTGAAAAGCCTGATAACGTTGACTACGCAGGAACCTCAGTGCCTCGCAGTCTTAGGAGCCCCGCGGCGTGCCTCAGGACAAGACCGGCGACCCCCGACAGTCGGCGGGCAATAAACTATCGGTCCTGCGCAAGCACCCGATCTTCGCGGATCTGGAGCCGGAAGCGCTCGATCAGCTTTGCCGCTACGCCAAGCACACCACCGTGAAGCGCGGCGCGACGATCGCTGCCAAGGGCGATCCCGGCAACAATCTGTTTGCGGTGATCACGGGGACAGTGAAGATTTCCTCCTCGTCGCCCGACGGACGGAACGCCATTCTCAATCTGATCGGTCCCGGAGAAATCTTCGGCGAGATCGCGGTGCTTGACGGCGCTCCCCGGTCAGCCGATGCGACCGCCAACACCAATTGCGAGCTCTACATCATCGATCGCCGGGACTTCCTCCCGTTCGTGAAGAGCCAGCCGGCGCTGGCGATGAAATTCATCGAGCTGCTCTGCGCCCGTCTGCGCTGGACCAGCCAGCAGGTCGAGCAGGTCATCCTGCAAAATCTGCCGGGGCGGCTGGCGAGCGCGCTGCTCGGTCTCACCGAGGAGCGCAAGTTCGACTCCGGCAGCGGCACGCTCGCCATCACGCAGCAGGAGATCAGCGAGATGGTGGGGATGACGCGCGAGAGCATCAACAAGCAATTGCGCGCCTGGGCCGGCCGCAACTGGGTTCGCCTCGAGCACGGCGCCATCGTCGTGCTCGATACGGATGCGCTGCGCGAACTCGCCGAGAGCGGCCTCGACGGCGAGTGAGCGCGTACGCCTAGCCATCGATGATGGCGACTGCGCGGGTCCAGCCCGCGGAGGCGCGTTCGATCTTCACCGGAAAGCACGAGACCGTGAAGCCGGTCGAGGGCAGCTGGTCGAGATTGTGCAGTTTCTCCAGATGGCAATAGCCGATGTGCCGTCCCGCCTTGTGGCCTTCCCAGATCAGGCCGGCATCTTTTGTCTCGGCATATTTCTTCGCGGTGTAGAGGAACGGCGCGTCCCAGCTCCAGCCGTCCGTGCCGGTCAGCCGCACCCCGCGTTCGAGCAGATACATGGTGGCCTCATAGCCCATGCCGCAGCCGGAATTGACGTAGTCGGCCTTGCCGAATTTGGCGCCGGCGCTGGTGTTGACGACCACGATCTCTAGCGGCGACAGCGCGTGCCCGATGCGCTTCAGCTCCTTCTCGACGTCCTCAGCACTCGCCACGTAGCCGTCGGGCAGATGCCGGAAGTCGAGCTTCACGCCGGGCTGAAAGCACCATTCCAGCGGCACCTCGTCGATCGTCCAAGACCGCTCGCCGCGGTTCATGGTCGGATGGAAGTGCCAGGGCGCATCGAGATGCGTGCCGTTATGGGTCGACAGCGAGACCTGCTCGACGGCCCAGCCCTGGCCATCGGGCAAATCCTGCGCCTTGAGGCCGTCGAAAAACTGCAGCATGCGCGGCAGGCCCTGCTGGTGATCGATGTACTGGATGGTCGGATGGTTGCCCGGCGGATCGGCCGTCACGTCGTTTCTGAGCGGCACCGAGATATCGATCAGCTTCCGCGGCATGGGCATTCCTTCGAAATAGTCCGCTGTTTCGGACATCTTGAGGGGCCTCTCTTGGTCGCGTCAAGTCACGTGCCGGCGACGCAAGCCGTCCCGCCGGCTTCCACGACGACGCGAATTGCGCCAGATTGATCGATGCAACTGCTGCATCGATCAATGCCGGATTTGGCTTGGACATGGAATGCCGCGCGCCCTAGGGACGACATTGGCGCTTGACTTCACACCTGAAGGGGAGCGACCCAAGGCGGCCTGCAGCCTGCCGACAACGACATAATCAACCCAGGAGGAAGCCCAGATGAAGACACTCACCGGTATCATCGCAGCCGTTGCATTGGTGCTCTCAGCGCCGCTGGCGACCGCACGCGACTTCCGCTCCGCCGACATCCATCCCGCCGATTATCCGACCGTCGAGGCCGTCAAGTTCATGGGCAAGCAGCTCGCGGCGGCGAGCGGCGGCAAGCTCGGCGTGAAGGTGTTTCCGAACGGAGCCCTGGGCTCGGAGAAGGACACCATCGAGCAACTCAAGATCGGCGCGCTCGACATGATGCGGATCAACGCGTCGCCGCTCAACAACTTCGTGCCGGAAACGATCGCATTGTGCCTGCCGTTCGTCTTCCGCGACACGCAGCACATGCGCACCGTCCTCGACGGGCCGATCGGCGATGAGATCCTGGCGGCGATGGAGCCCGCAGGCCTGGTCGGCCTTGCCTATTACGATAGCGGCGCCCGGTCCATTTACACCGTGAAGGCGCCGGTCAAGTCGCTCGCGGACCTGAAGGGTCTGAAGATTCGTGTCCAGCAGTCCGATTTGTGGGTGGGCATGATCCAGAGCCTCGGCGCCAACCCGACGCCGATGCCGTATGGCGAGGTCTACACCGCGCTCAAGACCGGCCTGGTGGATGCAGCCGAAAACAACTGGCCTTCTTACGAGTCGTCGCGCCATTTCGAGGCCGCCAAGTTCTACAACATCACCGAGCACTCCCTGGCACCCGAAGTTCTGGTGATGTCCAAGAAGGTCTGGGACACGCTGAGCAAGGAGGATCAGGCGATGGTCCGCAAGGCGGCCAAGGAATCGGTACCAGTCATGCGCAAGCTCTGGGACGAGCGTGAGCAGGCGTCCCGTAAGACGGTCGAGGCCGCCGGCGTTCAGGTCGTGACGATCGCCAACAAGGCGGAATTCGTCGACGCGATGAAGCCGGTGTACCAGAAGTTTGCGGGTGACGAGAAGCTGCAGGGCCTCGTCAAGCGTATCCAGGACACGAAGTAACGCCACAGCGTCGGGTCCGGCGTCGCCGCGAAGGCGACCCGGACCCTTGCAAGGAGACGCGGGAATGACAGACCCACACGTCGCAGACCACGAGCAGGGGGCGGTTGCCGTACGCCCGGCGACCGGCTTGCTGTCGCGCGTCAATGCCGTCGTCGCGCGCGCGGGCATGTATCTGTCCGTGAGCGGACTGCTCCTCATCGTCACCGTCGTGTTCTATCAGGTGTTCGGTCGTTACGTGCTCAATTCGAGCCCGACCTGGACGGAGAACCTTGCGCTGGTTCTCATCCTGTATGTCACGCTGATCGGCGCCGCCGTCGGCGTGCGCGATGCCGGACACATCGGCATGGACAGCCTGCTGGTGATGCTTCCGGATCACGCGCGAGAGAAGATCGAGCTCGTCATCCACGTCCTGGTGGCCGCGTTTGGCGTCGCGATGGCCTATAACGGCTGGATTCTCGGCGCATCCGTGGGGACCGTGAAGATTCCCAATCTCGGCCTCCCCGAGGTCATCCGCTACGTCCCGCTGATCGCCTCCGGCGTCCTGATCGTCTCCTTTTCAATCGAGCACATCATTGCTCTCCTGCGCGGCGAAGAGGTCGTCCCCTCATGGAACTGATCATCCTCGGCGCCACGTTCTTCGGCTTCCTGATCCTCGGCGTCCCGGTTGCCTTCGCGATCGGTCTTTCGGCGATCTGCACCATCCTCTACGAAGGTCTGCCGGTCGCCGTCATCTTCCAGCAGATGATGTCGGGGATGAACATCTTCTCGTTCCTTGCGATTCCCTTCTTCGTCTTCAGCGGTGAGCTGATGCTGCATGGCGGCGTCGCCGACAAGATCGTGCAGCTCGCCAAGAATCTCGTCGGTCACATCCGCGGCGGGCTCGGCATGTCGAACGTGGTCGCCTGCACCCTGTTCGGCGGCGTCTCCGGATCGCCCGTGGCCGACGTGTCGGCGATGGGCGCGGTGATGATCCCGATGATGAAAAAGGAGGGGTTCGACACCGACTACGCCGTCAATGTCACGACCCACGCTTCGCTGGTGGGCGCCTTGATGCCGACCAGCCACAACATGATCATTTATGCCCTGGCAGCCGGGGGCAAGGTATCGATCGGCGCGCTGATCGCCGCGGGCCTCCTGCCGGCAATCGTGTTGATGGCGTGCATGCTGGTCGCCGCTTATGGCGTTGCCGTGAAGCGCGGCTATCCGGCCGGCAAGTTCCCGGGCTGGGCCGAGGTTTTCCGCTCGCTCGCGGCCGCGCTGCCGGGCCTTCTGATCGTCGGCATCATCCTGGCGGGCATCCTGTCCGGCGTCTTCACGGCAACCGAATCTGCCGCCGTCGCGGTCACCTATACGATGCTGCTGACGTTCTTCATCTACCGCACCATGACCTGGAGCAACTTCCTGCGCGCCGCCGCCAAGGCGGTGAAGACGACGGGCGTGGTGCTGCTGCTGATCGGCGTCTCCACCATGTTCCAGTATCTGATGGGGCTGTACGAGGTGGCGGACCTCGCCGGCGACCTGATGAGCAAGGTCTCCACGCAGCCCTGGGTCATCTTCCTGCTCATCAACGTCATCCTGTTCGTGCTCGGCACGTTCATGGACATGGCCGCGACCATCCTGATCTGCACCCCGATCTTCCTGCCGATTGCGATGAAGGCGGGCATGGATCCGGTGCAGTTCGGCATGCTGATGCTGATCAATTGCGCCCTCGGGCTGAACACCCCGCCGGTCGGAACCACGCAGTTCGTCGGTTGCGCCATCGGCGGCATTTCGGTGGGCGCGGTGATGCGCACCATCCTGCCGTTCTACGCCGCGCTGATCGCAGCACTGATGTTCGTGACCTACGTCCCTGCATTCTCGCTGTGGCTGCCCCGCCTGCTGATGGGTTACAAGGGCTAGCAGCTACAGGAGAAGCCATCAGTGACTGACTATCGCAAGCTCTTTGATCTCACCGGCAAGACGGCCGTGGTGCTCGGCGCCGCGTCGGGCATCGGCAAATCGTCGGCCGAGGCGCTGGCTGGGCTCGGGGCCCGCGTCGTCTGCGCCGATCGCGCGCTTGACGCCGCGGAGGCGACCGCCGCCGGGATTCGCGACAAGGGCGACTGGGCGGAAGCAGCCAGCTGTGACGCCGCGAGCGCTGCGGACGTCAATGCGCTGGCCAAAACCGTGATGCAGAAATTTGCCCGGCTCGACATCGCGGTGACCACGCCCGGGCTCAACATCCGCAAGACCATCCTCGACTACACCGAGGAGGACCTCGACCGTGTCCTCAACCTCAACGTCAAGGGCACGGTGTGGTTCTTCCAGGCCTTCGGCCGCATCATGGTCGCGCAAAAGGGCGGCAGCATCATCGCCTGCTCGTCGGTGCGCGCCGTGACCATCGAGCCTGGCCTCGGCGTCTACGGCTCAACCAAGGCGGCCATCGGCCTGCTGGTGAAGGGCTTTGCCTCCGAGGTCGGCCATGCCGGCGTGCGCGTCAACGCGATCGCGCCGAGCATCGCCGAAACCGCGCTGACCGGCCCGTTCAAGCAGCGCCCCGACATCTACAATCTCTACGCCGGCCACACCGTGTTCAACCGCTGGAGCAGCGCCGACGAGGTCGCGACCGCAGTGGCCTATCTTGCTTCGGATGCCGCCAGCTATGTCAGCGGCAGCACGCTGTTCGTCGATGGCGGCTGGACCGCCGTCGACGGCCCGCCGACAGGCCTCACCCAGCTGCACAAATAGGGCGTCATCGGCTTTAGCCGGTAAAGCCAGCGCGCTGGCGCAGGTCCTTCCGATCTGCGCCGGTCAGCAACGCGATCAGCGCGGCCGCCTCTGTCGGATGCGCTGCCCGCATTGTCACGCCGGCCGTATACATCGTCACGAGTTCGCAGCCGGGCGGCAGCGCCCCTGACAATGCAATGCGGTCTGTCGCGATGATCTCGGTCGCCTGCGTGCATCCGATCGGCTTTGCCGCGCCAGATGCCGCGAGCTCCCGCATCGCGGTTGCACCGTTCGGAAATATCTTCAGGCGCGATGCCACCTCATAGCCGATGCCGAGCTGGTCCAGCACTTTTGCGAAATGCTGGCCCGCGGTCGAGGCCTTGGTGTCAGGGACATAGATTGCATCGGCGCCGCGCAGCACCCCGCGCAGATCGGCCTCGGTCTTCACCGTCACCTTGGCATCGCGGCTGCGGACCGCCAGCGCGGTCTCGACCCGGCCGACATCCGTGATCGATGAGGGGACGACGAGCTTCTCCTCGGCCAGCCTCGCAAGCAGCGCCTGCGTCAGGATCACGAGATCGGCCGGCGTGCTCGCGCGCAGCTTGTCCGCCATCACGCCGACCGCGCCGAACTCGCCGTCGATACCGAGGCCGGTTTGCGCCTTGAAAGCCTCGGTAACGCCGCGCACCAGGCCTTGTGCCGCGCCGCCGCTCAAAACGTTCACTGTCGTCAAGGCGCACGCTCCATCGCTGCAATGATCTTGTCGCGCGTGATCGGCAGGTCGCGCACACGCACGCCGAGGCAATCATACACCGCATTGGCGATCGCCGCCGTCACCGGGCCGTGCGCGGCTTCGCCGGCGCCGACCGGCTCGATCTCCGGCCGCTGGATGATCTCGACGTCCACGGCCGGCACCTCGCTGAAGGTCAGGATCGGATAGTCCGTCCAGGAGGTCGAGGTGATGCCGGTGCGGTCGAACCGGACGCGCTCCTTCAGCACCCAGCTCGTGGCCTGGATCGCGCCGCCCTCGATCTGGTTGACCACGCCGTCCGGATTGATGGCCTCGCCGACGTCGACTGCAAGCGTCAGCCGCTTGACGCGGATGTCGTCGGTGCCCTCGATCTCGGCAATCGCAGCGCAATAGGCGCCCATGTTCTTGTAGCGGGCAAAGCCGACGCCGTGACCGATGCCGGGCTGCTTCTGCGGCTTCCATGCGGCGCGTCGCGCCGCAGCGCTGATGACATCGTGCGCCCGCTCGTCACGCAAATGCCGCAGACGGAACGCGATCGGATCTTCGCCGCGCAGGGCAGCGATCTCGTCGAGCAGGGACTCGATGGCGAACACGTTGCCTTGCCCGCCCAGCGTCCGCAGCGCCGAGGTGCGCACCGGCATGGTCAGCAGCCGGTGGCTCGTGATCGTCCAGGCCGGGAAGTCGTAGAGCGGGACGGAGTTGCGGTCGCCGCCGCCGCCATTGGCGGCCGGCGGGTTTGTCGAGATCATGCGGGGATAGGGATTGGCGATCTCGGTTGCGGCAAGCAGCGCCGGCTGCGCCGCGCGTCCCGGCCTTGCTGCATGGCCGTTGCTCCAGATCGCGTGGCGCCAGCCGGCGATCTCGTTGCCTGCATCGAGATCGGCCTCGATCTCGATGGCCATCGCCGCCCCAAAGGGCGCGTGGGACATCTCGTCGTGCCGTGACCACTGCACGCGCACCGGACGGCCACCGGCCGCCTTCGCCAGCAGCACGGCGTCGAGCGCGACGTCGTCGGCCGCATTGTGTCCGTAGCAGCCGGCGCCCTCGATGTGCTCGACGACGATGTTCTCGGCCGGCAGCTTCAGCACGATCGCGAGATCGGCGCGCAGGAGGTAGACGCCCTGGCTGTGCGTCCAGACATGGACACGGTCACTATCCCATCGGCCGATGGCGCAGGACGGGGCAATCGAGGCGTGGGCGATGTAGGGGCGGGTGTATTGCCGGCGGAGGGTCTGGACGGGCTTGCGCGACGGCTCCGCCATCCTGGTGTCGATGATGCTGCTCTCGACCGGCTGGCTCTTCAAAAAGCCCGCCAGATCGTCTTCATCGGGCAGCGGCTCGCCGGCCGACCATGTCGCGCTCTTGCGCAAGGCCTTGAGCGCTGCGTCCGCGGCCGCCTCGTTGTCGGCGACCACGCCGGCAAAGCCGCCGTCGCGGACGATCGCAATGAGGCCGGGGACTGCGCGTGCAGCCTCCTCATTCAGTGCGATCAATTTGGCGCCCGAGATATCCGGCCGCAGTACCCGTCCGTGCACCAGTCCCGGCAGCGCAAGGTCGTGGATGAAACGCGGCCGCGCGAACACCTTGTCGGGAATGTCGACACGTTGGACCGAATGTCCGGCGACGGTGCGCCCGGCGGCACTCTTCGCTGTCGGGCCTGCGGTTGCGTCGTGGTCGAGCGAGACCTCGCCCATCAACTCCCAATAGCTGGTCCTGACATTGCCGGGACCCAAGATGGTGCCGTCATCGATATCGAGCAGCGCGGCATCGACGCCTAGACGTTCCGATGCCGCACGAAGGAAGCGCTGGCGCACCTCGGCACAGACCTGACGCAGCGCGCGGCCGGACTGCTGGATCGAGAGACTGCCGGAGGTGACGCCTTCGTTCGGGCTCGTCGCCGTCGAGGCACGGATCATGTCAACGCGGCTGATCTCGACATCGAGCTCGTCCGCCGCGATCTGCGCCAGCGCCGTGACGATGCCCTGGCCGATCTCGACCTTGCCGGGTGAGATCGCCACACGGCCGCCATCGGTGAACCGCACCCAGGACGACAGCTTGGGATTGGCCACGAGGCTCACCGGCAGCTTCGGGGCAGGGGACGACGTGCTCATGATGCCGCCATCTCTGCTGCCGCATGCAGCACGGCGCGGACCATGCGGTTGTGCGATCCGCACCTGCACAGATTGCGATCGAGCGCCGCTCTGACCTCCGCCTCCGTCGGGGACGGATTGCGCTGCAGCAGCGCCGCCGCGCTGATCAGGATCCCCGCGACGCAATAGCCGCACTGCATCGCCTGTCCGGCGATGAAGGCACGTTGCAGCGGGTGCGGCTGCTCCACTGTCCCGAGGCCTTCCACCGTGACGACGTCCTTGTCCGCGACCGACCACATCGGCATGTCGCAGGAGGTCATCGCGCGGTCACCGACCATGACGTGACAGGCGCCGCACTCACCGGCGCCGCAGCCGAAATGGGCCCCCGTCGCGCCGAGACGGCCGCGCAGCACATCGAGCAGCGTCTGATGGGGATCGGAATCCACGGTCGTGGCTGCGCCGTTGAGCCGGAATTGAATGGTCGGCATGATCGCTCTGCGGCCTCAGGACTTGTCGAACTTCTTGACGACGTCGGCCCATTTCTCGATGTCGCCGCGCAGGAATTTGTCGAACTGTTCCGGCGTCATCGACATGGGCACGGCGCCCTGTTCTGTCCAGAGCTTGACGATGTCGGGCCGCTTCACCATTGCGTTGACGGCGGCATTGAGCTTATCGATCACGGGCTTCGGTGTGCCGACCGGCGCCATCAGGCCGAGCCAGATGGTCGCCTCGTAGCCTGCTACACCGGCTTCGCCTGCTGTCGGCACGTTCGGCAGCACGGTCGAACGCTGCTTGCCGGTGGTTGCGAGCGCGCGAACTTGATTTTCGCCGATGTTCGGCGCCATCGCCGGCACCGCGTCGATCATCATCTGCACCTGTCCGCCGATCACGCCGCTGCGTGCCTCGCCGCTGTTGCGATAGGGAACGTGCACGACATCGAGGCCGGCCATGGCTTTGAACAACTCGCCGGCCATGTGGTAGGGCGTGCCCTGACCGGAGGAGGCGTAGTTCAGCTTGCCCGGCTGCGCCTTGGCGAGCGCGATGAACTCGGCCAGCGTCTTCGCCGGGACTTGCGGGTTCACCACGATGACAAGATCGGAATAATTCACCGGCGCGATCGGCGCGAGGTCGCGCATCAGCTCATACTTGCGCTTGTCCGCCGTCAGCAGCGATTCATTCGCGGTCTGGGTGTTGGACATCATCAGCAGCGTGTAGCCGTCGGCCGGCGACTTCGCAGCTTCGACCGTGCCGATGACACCGCCGGCACCGGTGCGGTTCTCGACCACGAAGGGCTGACCAAAACTCTCCTGGAGCACGTTGCCGATCAGCCGGGCGGCGACGTCGGCCGGCCCGCCCGCGCCGAACGGCACGACAATCCGGACCGAATGGCTGGGATAATCCTGCGCGAATGAGGGGGCTGCGGAGACTACGGCAAGCAAGCCGGCCGCCAATGCCAGCACGGATCGTCGGGCGATCATGCCCACCTCCCTGATATCGTTCTTGTTGGCCGGCACTGTAGCGGCAGGGAATGCGGACTGTCGACGCCTCACAAAGCCGATCGCATCAGGGAATATCGGGCGGTTTTCGGTGTGACCGCGCCGCCTTCGCGGCTGCAGCAGGAACCCGCGGCGCGCGCGCCTTGAGCAAATCGCATGGGCCGTGCCGGATAAATGCGCTCGGCTGGCTGGTATTTTGGTGTTACGAACTGGGCCATGAACCAGCACGCCAAAATCGAAATCCGCCATTCGACCTGTCCGCATGATTGCCCCTCGGCCTGTGCCCTCGATGTCGAGGTGATCGAAGGCCGCAGCATCGGCCGTGTCCGCGGTTCGAAAAAGCAGACCTACACGGCCGGCGTCGTCTGCGCCAAGGTCGCCCGTTACGCCGAGCGCATCCATCACCCCGAGCGGGTCACGTTTCCGATGCGCCGCATTGGGCCGAAGGGCTCGGGGCAATTCGCGCGCATCTCCTGGGACGAGGCGCTGGACGAGATCGGGCATCGCTTCAATCAAGCCGAACGCGAGTTCGGCGCGGAATCGATCTGGCCCTATTACTACGCCGGCACGATGGGCCTCGTGATGCGGGACGGGCTCAACCGTCTCACGCATGTGAAAAAGTATTCGCGCTTTTATCAGACCATCTGCGCCAATGTTGCGCGCATCGGATTCGCGATCGGCACCGGCAAGATCGCCGGCGTCGATCCGCGCGAGATGGCGCTGTCCGACCTCGTCGTGATCTGGGGCACCAATCCCGTCAACACCCAGGTCAACGTGATGACGCACGCCTCCCGTGCGCGCAAGGAGCGCGGCGCGAAAATTGCGGCGGTCGACATCTACGACAACGAGACCATGAAGCAGGCCGACATCAAGATCATCCTGCGGCCCGGCACCGACGGCGCCTTTGCCTGCGGCGTGATGCATGTCCTGTTCCGTGACGGTTACGCCGACCGCGCCTATCTGGACAAATACACCGACTGCCCCGCCGAGCTCGAAGCGCATCTGGAGACGCGCACGCCGGAATGGGCGTCCGCGATTTGCGGCGTTCCGGTGGCGGAAATCGAAGCCTTCGCGAAAGCGGTTGGCGAGACCAAGCGCACCTTCTTCCGCTTTGGCTACGGCTTTACGCGCAGTCGCAATGGTGCCACGCAGATGCACGCGGCAAATTGCATTCCCGCGGTGACCGGCGCCTGGCAGTATGAGGGCGGCGGCGCCTTCTTCAACAATTACGCGCTGTGGCATTTCAATGAATCCATCATCGAGGGCCACGACGCCATCGACCCGAGCATCCGTGCGCTCGACCAGTCCAAGATCGGCCGCATCCTCACCGGCGATGCCGAGGCCCTGCGCGGCAAGGGGCCGGTCAAGGCGATGCTGATCCAGAACACCAATCCGATGACGGTGGCGCCGGAGCAGGCGCTGGTCCGGCAGGGCTTTGCGCGCGAGGATCTGTTCGTCGCGGTGCACGAGCAGTTCATGACCGAGACGGCGAAGATGGCGGACATCGTGCTGCCGGCGACCATGTTCATGGAGCATGACGATCTCTATTACGGCGGCGGCCATCAGCACATCTCGGTCGGACCGAAGCTGATCGACCCGCCCGGCGAATGCCGCTCCAACCACGAGGTCCTGCAAGGGCTGGCGCCGCGGCTCGGCGCAAAACATCAGGGCTTCGAGATGACGCCGCGCGAGCTGATCGACGCGACCTTGAAGCTCAGCAACCATGGCGACATCGGCGGTCTCGAAGCGGACCTCTGGCGCGACCTGCAACCGGACTTCCGCACCTCGCATTATCTCGACGGCTTTGCCCATGCGGACGGGAAATTCCACTTCAGGGCCGATTGGGCGCATCCGCCGTTCGGCGTGACCATGGGCGATTTCGACAAGATGCCGTCGCTGCCGGACCATTGGGCGGTGATCGAGCACACCGACCAGACCCATCCGTTCCGGCTCGCGACCAGCCCCTCGCGCAGCTTCCTCAACACCACCTTCAACGAGACGCCGTCCTCGCAGGCACGCGAGGGCAAGGCGAGCGTGATGATCCATCCCCTGGATGCCGCCGCGCTCGACATCGCCGACGGCGATGCGGTGACGCTCGGCAATCCCCGCGGCGAGACCACGCTGGTGGCGACGCTGTTCGACGGCGTGCGGCGCGGCGTGCTGATCGCGGAGTCCGTTCATCCCAACAAGAACCATATCGGCGGCCGCGGCATCAACATGCTGACCGGCGCCGAGGCCGTGGCGCCGATCGGTGGGGCCGCGTTCCACGACAACAAGGTCTGGATCAGGAAAGCCGCTCCCGTCTAAGGAGTGCATTCCGTGACGCCGTATCCTGCGAACTCCTTCGCAATGTTCGGGTTCATGGACTTTGCCTGCGCGATATCGGTGGCGCCGTCACCGCCGCTCCTGCGGGTGGCGATGCCGCGGCCGAACAGCGACGATGACGAGCGCGGGTTGCGCTGGATCGCGTCGGTGTAGTCCTTGATCGCCTCAGCGGTCCGGCCGAGCTTGAGGTTGACGAGCCCGCGGCTGTCGAGTGCATCGCTCAATCCAGGATCGACCTGGAGCGCCAGATTGCAGTCGGCGAGCGCGCCCTGCAGATCGCCGGTCGCGGCGCGCGTCCAGCAGCGATTGTTGAGCGCCTCGCCATCCCCGGGATTCCTGCGGATCACGACGTCGAAATCCTGCATGGCGAGCGCGTAGGCGCGCTTGATCGCGTAGACTTGGCCGCGCTTGTAACGCGAGGCGACGTCATTGGGATTCGCCGCGATCTTGCGGCTGAGATCGGCGATGACGGGATCCCTGGCGAGATCGTCCGCGCTCGGGAGCGGCTCTGCCTGCGGCGCCTCGCAGACCGGTTTCTGCGGCTCGGGTTTCTGAGGCTCCGGCTTGGTCGGATCGCCAGCCTTGGTGTCGGGCGGCCGCGTCACTGAACCCGCGAACGAGAATTCCGTGGTCAGCGAGGACGACAGCCACGGCACCTGCTCGCGCTTGGTGGCGGCGACGACGCCGTTCTTGGTGTTGGTCAGGGCCTGCTCGGCGCTGATGTTCGGCGCGCGCATCTCGCGCAGCAACTCGGCGACGAACAGGCCATGCTCGGTCTTGCCGCTGGCCGCGACCGCACCGAGCGCGGCGGAGTAGAGCACGAGCGAATTGCTCGGCGCGATCGCCGGCGCAAGGCCCGCCGAATAGCGGCGGAAGCGCCGCTCGAACGGGTTGCGGCGCGAGGCTTCGATCAGCGCGATCTTGATCGCGGCGCCGCGCGTGTTCATCTCGGCGAGGATGCTGTCGAGGCTGAAGCCGTCGCGCGCCACATCCGGCTCGGTCCAGATCTGCGCGTCGACCGGAAGCAAATAGGTCTGCCGGTTGGACTGGATGGCAAAACCGTCGAAGAAGATCAGCGCCACCGCGCCGCGTTGGATACGGGCATAGAACCGATCCAGCACCTGCCGCATGGCGTCGGCCGTGAGATTGTTCTGCCGGTCGACGACGAAGCCGTCGCGCTTCAATTCTTCAGTGACGTCCTGGGTGTCGTTGGCGACCTCGTTCAGCACGAACTCGTTGTCGGGGTATCTTGCATTGCCGATCACCAGCGCCAGCTTCGCGGCATCGGCCGCGTGGCTTGCGCGGCCTGCGCCCAGCGCGAGCAAGCCTGTCAGCAACAAAATCATCGCGGCGCGCATGAAATGGCTCATCGGTGATCAAAATCTCCAGTCAGGATAGCGGCCGTCACCCGCAATTCAATCGCCAAGCGAATTTGCGCCCACACGCTATGGTGACACGGCGTTGCAGATTGCCCTTGCGCGCGCCGCCCGTCCTGCCGCAAATGGCTGCAAAACGGATGGCAAGGAAGCGAGCGTACCATGACCGACACCACAGCAATCATCACCGAGAAGCGCGGGCAGGCGTTCTGGATCACCATCAACCGGCCGGAGAAACGCAACGCGCTGAACGGCGAGGTCATCGCCGGCATCACCAAAGGCTATCGCGACGCGCACGACGACAAGGACGTCCGCGTCATCGTGCTGACGGGCGCGGGCGACAAGGCGTTCTGCGCGGGCGCCGATCTGCAGAATTCCGGCGCGGCTTTCGCGATGGATCATTCCAAACCAAATGTCGACTATGCCGATCTGTTACGTTTGTCACAGAACGCCACCAAACCGGCGATTGCGCGGGTCGGCGGCGTCTGCATGGCCGGCGGCATGGGCCTGCTCTGCATGACCGACATGGCGGTCGCGGCCGATCACGTCGTCTTCGGCCTGCCGGAGGTGAAGGTCGGCGTGTTCCCGATGCAGGTGCTGAGCCTGTTGCAGAACATTGCGCCGCCGCGCCTCGTCAACGAATGGGCGCTCACCGGCGAGCCGTTCGATGCCAAGACGGCGCAGGCCGCGGGTCTGCTCAACTACGTCGTGCCCACCGCCGAGCTCGATGCCAAGGTCGACTGGCTGATCGGCCGCATCGTCGACAAATCCCCGACCGCGATCCGCCGAGGCAAATACGCCATGCGCGCCATCGCCTCGATGTCGTTCGACGAGAGCATCGCCTACACCGAAAGCCAGATCGCGCTGCTCGCGATGACCGAGGACGCCAAGGAAGGGTTGAAGGCGTTCAGCGAGAAGCGGAAGCCGGTCTGGACGGGACGGTGAGGGGGATAAATTGGTGCTTGCAATGACGGAGGGAGGTGACGGTGCCGCTTTCTCTCTCGTGTCCCGGACGCGCTGCAACGCTCTTGCGTTGCTGCGCAGAGCCGGGACCCAGGAGGCGGCAAAGTAGGCGGCGAGATGGGCCCCGGCTCTGCAGCGCACCGCCGAAGGGGCGCTGCGCTGCGTCCGGGGCACGAGGGTGTGCTCAACCAACTTCACATCTCGAACAGCAGACACGCCTTCGCCTTCCCGCGGCGCATTTCGCCCGGGGTTTGCTGATCGCTTCACGCCCTCTTCGAAGAAAGGGCGCAGGGAAGGCCGGGCGCCGGCTGGCACCCGCAAGACTCCCGTGCAAGAATGATGCACACGCAAGGCACAGGAGAAATACAGGGCAGCCCAACGTCCGGCCTTCCCTGCGCAGGGGACAATAAATACCCATATGGATTTCTAGAGACTCAGGTGGAGTCTCTAAGCCATTGACCTGCCATAGATTGTCGCCATTAAATGCCACATAGGTTCGTTGGCATTCCCACACATCATCGCGACACTTCACGAGACACACCATGGCACGCAAGGTCCGCCACTCGGCGCTGGAGAGCAGAAGCGCTCGATTGAAATTGCGAGCTCGCCGCCGGCCGTACAGCGGTCCGTCGCTCGCGCGGGGCGTTTCCTTGCTCTACAGACGCAACGCGACCAACGGCACCTGGGTGTTGAAGGCCAGCGACGGCCATGGCGCCTACTGGACCAAGGCGTTTGCCGAAGCCGACGACTTTGACGAGAGCAACGGCAAAAACGTACTCACGTTCTTCGAGGCGCAGGACGTCGCGAAAAAGCTGGCGCGCGGCGAGGACGGCAGCGCCGATAGCGCGCCGACAACTATCGACACGGCGCTGAAGGCCTACAAGGCCGACCTGATCGCGCGCAGCGCAAATCCCTACAACGCGGAGCACCCGCGCCTGCATCTCAGCAGCGCGCTGTTGGCCAAGCCCGTGGCCCTGCTGGCATCAAAAGAGCTGAAGGCGTGGCGAGACAGCCTGATCGGCACGATGAAGCCGAGCACGATCAACCGGCTGTGCCGCTGCATCTGCGCCGCGCTGACACTGGCGGCGCAGCACGACGATCGCATCAAGAATAGCGACGCATGGGAGACCGGACTAGCCGGATTGCCCGACGCACAGGAAGCTCGCAATGTCATTCTATCCGACGAGAAGGTGCGCGAGTTTGTCGCCGCCGCTTACGATATCGATCATCAATTCGGCTTGCTCATCGATCTGCTCGCTGTAACCGGCGTAAGGCCGAGCCAGGCCGTGCGGCTGCGCCTCGAGGACCTAAACGACCATCCGCTGCGGCCGAAACTGATGATGCCGAAATCCGCAAAGGGCGGCGGACGCAATCGCGCGCAAAAGCAGTTCCAGCGCTACAGCGTGCCGATCACTGCGCAATTGTCATCCGCGCTGAAGGCGGCAGCGAAGGGCCGCGCCGACGATGCACCCTTGCTGCTGCAAAGCGACGGACGCGTGTGGGATAAGAATCCGGGCCAGAACTGTCATCGGCAGGTGGATAAGGTCGTCACCATGATCGACCTCGACCCTGCCGATGTGACGATGTACGCGCTGCGGCATTCGTCTATCGTCCGGATGCTGTTGCAGAACGTGCCGATCAGGCTGGTGGCATCGCTGCACGACACGTCGGTAACGATGATCGAACGAAACTATAGCAAGTTCATCACCGAGCATAGCGACGACATCTCCCGCCGCGCGCTACTGCAACATGAGCCGCCGAGCGGCGAGAACATCGTCGCGCTGGCGAGCTAGTTATGCCACGCCCGTTGTTCGAGGTTTGCCGCGAGCTGAACCGGAACCGCAAGCGCGGACCATCGAATTTGCTGGATCAGATCCTTACCGAAGCGGAGCGCCAGCTATCGTCCCCGGCTCGGCTCCGCAAGGAGCTTATCGCCCGCCTCGGATTAACACCTCTACAGCAGGTCGTGGCCGCCGCAGCCAAACCCAGGCGGGTATCGCTGACGCAGCAAGCGATTGCTGACTTAGCCCGACAGTACGATCTTGCCGCCCGTGTCGTGGGTACCTCGCGTCCAATGACACCAGTTCCACCAACGAAGAAAAAGCGAAAGCCCGGAGGAGGCCGTCATCGCTTGCTTACGCAAGAGCAGATCAATAGCGGCATCAATCTCCTTCTCGACTCAAGTCGCCTAGCTGGCATGTCAGAAAAAGAAGCGCTTAGAACTCTGCGCGATGCGGGGATTGAGGCCAGCGGAAGCACGCTGCGTCGGCACATCATCAGGCCGGCACGGTCGCTTGCCCGGACGAACGTCAAGGGCTTTTGCCGGTCAAAATAAGGAAATCTGCTGTCAGATTAAGCGCCGACGAAATGCACGAAGCAACGTCTGCTTTTTTGGTCGAAGATTTCTTGTTTTGACTCACCTTACCCTTTGATCCAGGAGCGCGCTTGGCTTGATCTTCCTATGCATCGACACGCATTCGGAGGACATGTATGGCCCGCCCGGAAATTACTGGAAAGAAACATGGCCCTGCCGAGGACGTTGATGCGTTCAGCGTCTCCAGCTTTTGCCGCCGCCACGGCATCTCCCCTCAGCTCTTTTACAAGCTTAAGCCGCAAGGCCTGATGCCGACTACGTTCCGACTCGGCACCCGCGTTTTGATTTCGCGAGAAAGCGCAGAACGCTGGCGCGCCGAACGCGATTCGGCCAGTGCCGGGAAAAAAGCGACCAAGCCAAAGCAATCACGGTACGCCAACCCCTGAAACGAAGAAGGCCGCTCGGCGGGTATCCACCGAGACGGCCGGGACGCGAGGCTCTAACGTCCTCCTTATAATCCCGGCACTCTCGGCCAGCAAGTTCCCGCAGCGGTCTCGTTCATGCGAGACCCGTCATGCGCAACACCATTTCTGACGATCCCACCTGGTTCAACGCCAATCCCCGCCGTCGACACCGGGTGCGACCGATCAGCTTTGCGGAATTGCTTCAGGGCGTATCTAACGATGCGCCGTCTGACTGCGTGAGGCTGGCAGCGGTCCGTCGAGTCACCCCCCTAAAGCTGATGGTCCTCTACACGATTGATTGCATGTCAATCGAACATGCGGCTTTGCTTGAGCTTGGCGCTTTCGAGGTCTTCGAACCTGCACTGTCACTGATTCCGCCGGACCTAGAGCGCCAATTGCGTGCCGATGCTGAGGATAGTTGGTCATGAGCAGCGCGAGAGCCGCCGACATCGCGCGCATGCTTGGCGGCGCCAAGCGGAACAGTCGCGGCTGGCTGGCGCAATGCTGCTGTCATAAGGACCGAGTACCGTCGTTGTCGCTGTGCGACGGCGACGAGGGCCGGCTGCTGATGCACTGCTTTGCTGGATGCGATTGGCGCGATATCCTCGCTGAGCTGCTGCGACGCGGCTGGATCGAAGATCGCGAGTCGCCCCGGTCGTTTCACGGTAAACCGCGGCCTCGCAAACCTGAGGCTGCGCCCGAGACTGCAAGCGCGACACAAAATAGAAGCGCTGGTGCGCGCCGGATCTGGCGCGAAGCAAGCGATCCGCGCGGTACTTTGGCAGAGCGGTATTTGAATCGCCGTGGGCTAGAACTCAGCGACAGTCTATGTGGGAGTGTGCTGAGGTTTCATGCTGGCATCAAGCTCATGGAGACCGACGAGGGCATCAGCATCTTCAGGCCTGCTCTGATCGTCGCCTTCCGGCCCGTCCTCAACGACGAAGAAACCGAACCACCGACAGCGATTCATCGGGTCTTTCTCAACCAGGACGGTAGCAAGATCGAAAAGAAAATGCTCGGCCCGGTGACCGGCTGCGCCATCAAACTCGACGCTGACGAAACGCTGAGCCACGGTCTCGGAGTTTGCGAAGGTCTGGAGACCGCGCTAGCAGTGCGCGCCACGGGTTGGCGGCCAGTATGGGCGGTCGGTTCTGCCGGCGCTATCGCCAAGCTCGCGCCTATTCCCGGCATCGCGTGCCTGACGATCTTTGCCGACCATGACGAGAGCGGCAAAGGGACGGAGGACGCAATCGAATGCGCCCACGCATGGCAGGCGGCAGGCCACGAAGTGACGATCAGAACCCCGCACACCATGGATTCAGACTGGCTGGACGTGTCATGACATCCCCCGAAGGATTCTTCGACGCCCGTGGCTCCGCGGAGCATTTCGAGCCTGGCTGGAAACGCAGCATTCCCAGACGTTTCCACCCTGGCACGGGTTGGTACTGGGACTTCAACGAGGCGGAGCCGCAAGACTGGTCGTCTGAGGATGCCAATGAGCAATCCGCAAATGACGATTGGGAAGAAGGTGATGAAACGGTGGTCAATGAAGCCCCTGTCGCTGACCCGGTGCCGATCATCCGAATTCACCCGCGCATTTCGCAGCTGACCACTGAGGCGCAGCAAATGTTGATCGACGCCGAGGTGCCGTTCTATCAGCGAGCCGGCGAACTGGTGCGACCGATCGCCCGAACAGTGAGAGCGGCACATGGTCGGCTCACCAAAACGGTGCAGTTGAAATCCATTAACCGGGTCTACATGCGTGACACACTCTGCCGGCACGCCCGCTGGCAACGGTTTGATGCGAGAAAACAGGAATGGGCTTGGGCAGTCGCGCCGATGAATGTCGCCGACACCTTGCTGGCGCGCGACGGCGTCTGGCCATTTGCGGATATTGTCGGCGTGATCGCGTGTCCCACCATGCGACCCGATGGATCGCTGTTGGTCAAGCAGGGTTACGATAAGGCGACGCGTTTGATCTTGGTCGAGCCACCACCCATGCCGGGAATTTCGGATCAGCCAACGCGCGAAGACGCATTGCGGGCGCTGGCGCTGCTCGAAGGCCTGGTGTGCGAGTCACCATTCGAGGACGACGCCTCGAAATCGGTCGCGCTCTCCGGCCTGATCACCCCCGTGGTGCGGGGTGCCATGACCGTGGTGCCGATGCACGTTTCATCCGCACCTACCGCCGGCACCGGAAAAAGCTTCCTGTGGGACCTGGCTGCTGCGATCTCGACTGGCCATCGGCGGATACCGGTTATCTCGGCAGGCAACGAGGAGGAAACTGAAAAGCGTCTGGGCGGCATTCTGCTGACGGGGCAGCCACTGATCTCGATTGACAACGTCAACGGGCCCCTCAAGGGCGAATTTTTGGCCCAGGCCATCGAGCAGCACCATCTCGATTTGCGGCCGCTGGGCGGCTCTAGGATCGTCAAGGTTGAAGCCGGCAGCACCTCGATCTACGCCACCGGCAACAACATCATCATCGTCGGTGCCGACCTTTGTCGCCGCGCCATCACGTGCCGGCTCGACGCGAAGCTTGAAGCCCCGCAGTTGCGGCAGTTCAAGAACGATCCGATCAGAGCGATTCTTCGTGATCGCGGCAAGTATATAGCTGCGTGCCTGACGATCTGCCGGTCCTATGTTGTGGCTGGCCACCCTGGGAAATTGCCGAGGCTGAACTCCTTCGAAGGCTGGTCGGACCTTGTTCGCTCGGCGCTGGTGTGGCTCGGGAAGTCGGACCCGCTCGACACGCTTGAGGAGATGAAGGCCGAAGATCCGGAACGCGAGTTGCTGGGCGAATTGTTGCAGGCCTGGGCTAAACATCACGGTGTCGGCTTTGGCAGCGCGGTGCCCCTTAAGGTCATTGTTGAGAAGGCCGAGAAGATGCACTTGGCCGGCGGATTTGCCGCACGCTCCGAACCGGTATTCCCTGAGCTGAATGTCGCTGTCCGCGCTGCGTCCGAGACGATTGGCAACGCCAAGATAGACGTCCGGACATTTGGCAATTGGTGCCGAGGCAACAAGGGCCGGATTGTGGAGGGTTTCCTGCTCAAGAACAAGCCAAGCAATCGCGGTGGGGCGGCAACTTGGTGGGTCGAGCGTCAATGATGGGTGTGATGGATGTCGAAGGGTCAGTTTCAGCCAATCCTGGTTTAAGTGTCACCTTCCATTCTGACACTTGAACCCGCGTTGAGTTAAACACACCTATCAAGACCCATCGACACCCTTCATTGCGGCCGTGCGTTTGAACGACTGAAACGCAGCCCGCAAAGACTTGGCGCGTTTACACCATGGCGGTCCGGCAGATATCAGCTAGAGTCAGTCTCTAGTGACTCTAGAAAAAACGCTGGCATTCCATGGGAAACGCCGCCGAAGAGCTGAGACGCCGCAGACTAGCCAATCTTAGGCCTCGACCGCGCGTCAAGGGCCAGCCCAATAGGATCAGTAGAGATCTGCGGCAGGCCATTATCGATGCTGGAACTCTCCATGGCGCAGACGGCCAAGGTGAAGGCGGTTTAGCGGGATATTTGTTCATGCTCGCAGGCAGATATCCCAAGGCCTACGCATCATTGCTTGGCAGGTTGATCCCGCTTCAACTCGACGGCGCGATCAATTCTGTCTCCGAAGTCCGCATTGTTTCCGTGCCGAGCGGCCACCACCTGGGCGCGGAAGCCATTGCTGGAATGAGCGCCCTGTCTGACACTCCTCTCGATCACGATGGTGATGCTCAGGACACCCTCATCGAAGCTGCCTCTGATGTGGACCAGTTCGGCAGTGTGGACGACACTGTCGAGCACAGCGAGGCAAAGGCCCGTGGCAGGGCGATCGTCCGCTCTTTGTTGAAGCCGATAGCTGGCTCCTAAGAGACGTTTCCCGCGCCGCCGCTGCCCTCGCACCTGCCATCGGCTCTACGCCGCTCCGGCCGGCTCCACGCCCCGGCAACCGACCTTCCAATTGCGGAGCAAGTGAGTCTCTCTGGTCGTCGCCCTGGGGTCGAGGTTGGTCATTTCCCTAGCAAGGAGGTTACGCGGACAGAAAACCAAACGATATCAGCTGTCCTGTCGTGCTGTGCTCTCTGGAGTGTCGCGAAACGCTGTCACGGCAGCCCGTTTCTTGGCGTTGAGCACCACCGCGATTGAGCGCATTCAAGCCTGAACGCCTGCGCGGAGTGGACGTCCATCCGGCACCCAATGGACCAGGACGCGTCCCCTTTCAGGGGGGGAGGTGTTGCCCCTCCGGCTCCGACTTTGCGTCGGGCGGCCCTCCGATCCGACAATTCCTCGACTTAAATTGTTGCAGTACAGCGTGCGTATTGGCAACATCTCCGACAACCCAGACGGCATCAGCCATGCTGCCGCTGCTGTGTTTCCCGTGAAATCGCATTGTTCATGTCGCGTGCTTGGGCAAGCCGCCATGCCTTCTGCCCTCTATACCAAAATAGTGGTAAGGTGACGCCGGGTGCGTCGCTGACCGAAGGACAATCGGAATGCCCGCCGACCGCTCTCAAATTCACCGAGGCGCTTTTCTGATGGGCGCTGCGCATCCTGCCGTTTCGAAGCGCGCCGCGGACAAGCTGCGAGCCGAATTCCCGCTGTTTGAAGGAGTCCTTGAGGCGGCCGGACCGCTCCCGACGCCCGCTGAGCTTGAGCGGTTGGCGGCTGAGCGCGCTGCGCTCGCGGAACGTCTGGAAAGGCTCAAGCGCCGAATTGCCGAACTTCGCGCGGCGGAGAAGCGCAAATGACCGCCCTACAGATGCAGCTTGAGCTTAAGCGCCTTGCGCTGAGGCATGGCGCGACCGAAACCGCCTCTCACATTCACCCGCTTCAGCCAGCCACCGACCACGATTTGATCTTTGTAGGGCTGGCCGCGACGTCGGATATCGATCAGGCTCGCATGAGATTCCGTCCGTGGTGTTTTAGCTTCCTGCCGTGGCAGAAGCTGCCGCCTTTGCTTTTCAGGCACTCGGAGCCGGCTGGCGAGCTTCTTGAAATGAGCCACGATGATCGCGGCAATCTCGCGGTTCGTGCGCGGGTTTCGCATTCTCTCGCCAAAAGATGCTCTCATTTTTCGGTGGCTGCGACGGTTCAAGAGTGGGAGTTGCGCGATATTAACGACCCCGCGAACTTCCATGGATTGATCAAGTGCTGCGCCATTGACGAAATTTCGATCACGGACCGTCCGTGCAACACCGAGGCGAAAGTTCTGTACCGCTATCGGCCGTCGCCAGCGGTTGAACTGTACGACATCGCAAAGCAGGGCGTCATCTGCATCACGAAGATTATTACTTTGATGGCGAGCATGCCGGTCGCGCCGGTAGCGCTACCGCCGCCGACAAAGCCACGACATGCGACCAGGCCACGGCATGCGCCGGCGCACATTATCAGCCGCCGACCAAAATCACAGTTCACCGCGCTTGCTGAAGAATTGAACTCGCGCGCAGGATAGGAGTCGACCATGAGCGCTGAAATCGACACCGGTACAGACGTGCTGCGCAGGGCGTTGCAAGCGCGCAACAAAAGCCCGAACGCCATGGCGCTCATCGCCAGCGAGATCGACGGCGTCGGCGTCTCGACGCTGGAAGATTTCAGCAATGGAAAGGCTAAGCTCGGCGTCGAGACGTTGCAGGCGCTCGCCAAAATCTTGTTCGATGCCGAGTTTGACCCGACGCTGAACGTATTGCGCAGCGCGAACAAGGCTCAACCCATCACCATGGGCAGCGCGCCGCCGCCGTTCGATCCCGAGAAGCACCCGAGCTATCATCCCGCGCCGGCCGGTCCATGGACGAAGGGACGCATCACGGGCTTACCGCACTCGCCGCCGAAGAGGCGGCCTGGATGGCTCGGCAGTCCAAGTTTGGAGCCGACTATACGTCAGGCATCCGTGCTTTTCCCGCCTAAGTAGTTGTGCTTTTATGCCCCGTGCACCAGTTGTGGGGGAGTGCTATGGCCGGCCATCAGCATATTTTCACCGCTGCCTACATCGCGCTCGCGATCCTAAATACGGCACTTGCGACGATGGCCATCTTTTCGTTTTAGCCCCTCTGATGCGGCGGCTAAACGCGGACCGCCGGCTGATCGACGGCCGGTTTTAGGCGGCGCTGCTGCGCCGACAGCTATAAGGCGTCCTAGTGTGGAGTAGGACTCGTCGATGCAGATCGGTCGCACGCCCGATACATGTCCATAAGAGGTCTACCCTCCAGGAATACCGCACGAGGCCTTAAGCCGCCTTGCTTGTCGAGCCAGCGCTGAATCGCATCAGGATACATCGAATACAGCATCCGGGTCGCGCTTCGGTGGGTGAAGGTACGTCCGGTTCGGTCAAAATCCCACGCCGCATGAAAAGCGAGTTTTGCCCTCGGAGTAACGCAGATTTTTTCCGGGGTAATTGTTGCGAGCACTATCGTGCAGGCCGAGGCGCAAAGGCCGTCGATCATCACCGACTGATTCGAGGCCCGCAATTTTTCGTATCGGTCAATGTAATCGCCAATTGAGCCGCCTTGATCATGCGTAATGCGAACAGAAGCCTCGCTGCTTCTGACGCACGTGAACAGCAGCAAAACCGCAAGTAACCCCGCCCGATGGTCCATCGAGATCTGTCCTGCGATTGCAGTGGAATAAGCGCTGCGGCAGGGCGCAATGCTCTACCGCAAAGCGCGGCTTACGGATCAGTAGCGGTAACCGTATGGGTATTGACCCGGGCAGACCCAATTCCCGTATGTGTCATAGAAGCAATTATTGTTATTGCCGTAGTAGCCATAGGCACCGGCCGCAGCAGCTCCCACTGCTGCTGCACCTAGCCCGTACGCTGCGCCCCTGTAAGCCCCACGATAAGCTGCATTGCGGTATACTCCGCGACGAACTGCCGTGCGCGCAATGGGGCGGCCGGGTATGGGTCGATAGCCATAGCCGCGACCAGCGACGCCATATCGGCCTCCTCGAACATGAGCGACGCGTGCGCCGCCACCGTGAAATCCTCCAGCGCGCATGCCGCCTCCATGAAACCCACCGCCGCCGCGGAACCCACCGCCTCCACCTCGGCGAGCAAATGCATCATCGGGAATGAGACTGACAGTGACCAGAACAAGAGCTGCCAAAGCGGCAAGAAGGCATCGAAGCATGGCTGTCCTCCAAGGTAGGGTGCCGCGCAGGAGCGACGTGGTGCCCGCTCAAAATAGTCGACACCCGGCACGAGCCTTTGCTTGTGCCCAAGTCTGCACTTGATTTAGATCAATAGCTCGCAAGCCTTTGCCTTGCTTTCGCGGGCGCACTCTGTCCAAAAATACACACAAGCGCTGTCCTTTGTCGTAGTAGACAGGGTGGGCGTTTGCTTGTTCAGCTGCGAGCCGCCATGAGCAATTTCCCGCTAAGTCCACGCGAAAAGCAATTACTCCGCCGAATGGCCGCCGGAAAAACGGACGCGCAGATCGCTGAGCGGTTTGGAGGTGGCGTAAAGCGCGTTGCCGACCAGCGAGCCCGGTTGCTCAACAAGCTCGGCGTCAGGGAGCCCGACGAGATCGCTGAAGCGGCCGAACGGCTGGCGAGCTGGCGCACCTACCGAGGCGTGACGTAAGGCGCGATGAGCTTGCCCTGCGGTCGGCGCGAGAGCGCCGAGCTCGTGAAAAATTGCCGCGCCGGGGCTTACGCCTTCAGGGTAGCCGATCCGCTCCCAGGCAACTCTGCCGGAGGGACGAGGCTAGCGAAGAAAGTCGGGTTGGTTGGTAACCCATCTTTCAACCCCCTGGCCGGTAGGGACTGCCCAGTAAAGTGTCGTGCCACGCGATTGCGTTTCCGACACATCAATAAACACGGACATCGGATTGGACTTACGAAAGCTAGCTTTCCGCATCGAGCAGCACGGCCGCTCCGGCCACATACTTTGCCGCCCGCAGCCGATTCGTTCCTGGCGAGATTCTCTTGATGTAACTCAACAAAGGTTGATCATTAGAGCTTAAGCAGGCATGAACACCCTCACGAACTAACTTCGCCGACGCGCAGTGCTAGGGCCATCGCCGGGTGAGACTTTGAAGATAATTATAAGGAAAGCACTTCGTGTGGCTCTATTCGCCACGATCTCGCTCGCCTCGACAGCAGTCAACGCTAATGACACAACCGCTGAACTGGCAACAGGCGGCCTGCTATTCACGAAGTCTCCCGATATCGAAATGCGATCCGAGGATCTCTTCATATCAATGACCGAGATTCGGGTTCAGTACAGGTTCTTCAACCACTCAAGCCGGGATGTCATCACGCAGGTGGCTTTCCCAATGCCGGATCTCCCGTTTGGCACCGGATCGGACATAGCGATCCCGACAGGTGACCCTGAAAACATTCTTGGCTTCACGACGACGGTCAACAGCAAGCAGGTGGCTGCGCTCGTGGAACGGAAAGCTGTGCTCAACGGGATCGACAAGACGGAGGTATTACGTCAATTGGGCGTACCCCTCGCACCGCGATCCGATCAAAAGCACAACTATCTTTCTCAGGAGACATGGGATCAACTTACCCGAGATGGCCTGATTGAAGCCAGCCCACGTAGCGACGGATCCATCATTCCGCTCTGGACGCTGAAGACGACGTACTACTGGGAGCAGAGATTTCCGGCGGGTCAGGAGTTGGTCGTATCCCATCGCTATTCGCCGAGCGTGGGCGGCGTGGTGCCGATGCCAACGTCAGCTTTCCTCAATCAGCCGTCTATTTTGCAGATTGATCAATCGAAGCAGCTCAATCGGTTCTGCATTGATCAGGATTTTCTGAATGCCATGGTCCGGCCACCCAACGCGATGTGGGAGCAGCGCTATATCGAGTACATTCTGAATACCGGCGCAAATTGGTCCGGCCCCATCAGGGATTTCCGGTTGGTGATCGACAAAGGCTCGCCGAACAACCTGATAAGCTTCTGTGGGCAAGGCGTTCGCAAGATCAGTTCAACTCAATTCGAAGTCCGCGTTTCGAACTTTGTCCCGAATTCCAATCTCAGTGTGCTGATCCTGACACCGGCTCAAGTGGACCTCGGCCAAGCGCGGGATGCCGGCTCGCCCACAGACGTGACGAGTCTCGACTGCAACGCACTTTGGTATCAGAGAAACAGCATCTTCAAAGCCGGCGGGTACTGCTTCCGCACGCCGCGAGCGACAAACGCATTTGGTAATGCCGGCTGTAAGTACGATAATATTGCCGACGTGCCCCTTTCGGATCGGGACCGGCAGCTGGTGCGAGCGATCCAGGCTACCGAACGCGCCAAACGCTGTTCGCTGTAAGTTTGGAACCTGCGCATGGTCGAAGCCGGCTTCCGAACAACAGGTTTGGTCATCGCTTCAAATTGCATTGAATGCGACGGCCACCTTGTTCGAAGTCGGCATAGCCCTTCGTGGCCGTGCAAAATTCGAATGAATCGCCGGCCTTCTCCGCAATCCATCCCATTCTTCCGCAGTCTTCCTGTGGTTTGATTTTGTAGACGTTTCCCTTCCAGGCAAGAATATTCTGCTCGTCATCCACTTTCAGTGGGTAAGGCTGTCCGCGATCGGTACAAGTGTAGTTATAGATGCTGGCACAAGCCGAGCTAGTGAAAAGCGCCATCGTAACGATCATCAGACTTTTCATGTTCCGTACTCACATTGACCGACATGTGTTGCCGGCTGTCTCAGTTGACACACCTTTTGGTGAGTTGAGCTGACCGATGTCAATTTTGGCGATTGTCCTCTATCCATTTCAATAAGCCGAAAATGTACGACGTGTTCTGTGACAATTCACCGAGGAACCCACGAGCTGTCTCCCCAGCGCAATAGGCAGGCCAGTGCTCCGCGATCCTCAAGAACTCCTTTTTGCTGATCGATCGCGGCTTGGCGATTGACTGCGAGTAGATCGTGATCGATTGCGGCCTCGTATCATAGATTTTGAATGGAATGCCGTATCCGCTTTCGCGGCCCCATGCTCTGATCTCGGTCTCCGAGCGGAGCCGAACAGCATCTCTCCATAGTTGCTCGGCGCTCATAGTCCTCGCTTTCCCTAGTAAGCTTGAAGCCTTCAGCTAAGACCTAATAAAGGCTGAATAGATTGCACGATTGCTATCAAGCTAGCTGCTTGTCGATCCGCAGGCGCGACATAGTTAACCGCTCTCGCAATTTCAAATTTGTTTCAGGATGAGGCATGACGTCGCCCCTCCAATACCGCCTGGCCCAATCATTCGTATTGTCGTAGGGGCCTGTTCCCTTCCAATCGGCCTCGTGCGTTGGCGCGCCCTTATCAATCAGCGCAACTTCGTAAAGCACAGAGATCTTGGCGAAGTTCGCAACATAGTACTGTGCCTCAGCCAGCTCATCTATCACGAACGCGCACTCGAAGCGTGATGGCAAGCCTGGGAATTCGGCCTGTCTAACGTCTTCCAAGATTGCCTCCCGTTGCCAATCCCTATGACCGGCACCAATCAGCCGGACCATTCGGCCCCAGTTGCCTGGACGCACTACTGATCCAGCATCCAACATCATCGTGCAGGCGAAGTATGCCATAATCTCCTCACTCATGCTGGGGCGATCCACCCCTCGACCTACGTTCTTTCATCGACATCGTGCCGGGGTGGACCGATCCTCTTCCGTCTGCCCCGCTCACGCCCCTCAGCACCTCAACTGCCGATCTGCAATGTCTTCGCCTCGTCCCAAGGTGCGCCATCCGCACCTCGCGCTTCTCGTCAGTCGTGAGGCCCCCGGCATTTTCTTCGGGTGCATCGGCTCGACCACCGCGTTGGAGAGTGATCAAATAGAGATCTCACAAAATTCCTCATAGTTGCAACCAAGCCGCAGCGCCTCACAATTCCCGATAGTCGCGTTGCAAATAAACTTGCCTTTCGCTGGACAAACGGTCTGAGACTGCGTTGAGGAAGTCACACGTTATCGATACCAATGATCTGACTCTGATTAAGGTGAGTGGGTCTTTTTCGCTGCGTATCAAGATAACCGGCTCTGTCGATTCAACAGGTTTTCTACGACGTTTTTCAATAAGCAGCAGCAAGTCATCGGTCGAGGATACCAGCAGATGCTCAAAGTCATCCGACGAGCGGCAGATTCGCAGTTCTGCGGAGTGCAGTATCCTGCTCAAGGTCTGATAGAGCGTGATTGCCTCCGTCTCTTCCACGAAAAAGGGCGCAGTTGGTGGCGACAAGAATTTGCACAACGGGATCACTCTCGCGCGCATGTCCTTTACTGCATCGCATGCTTCAGCAAAGTTTCGCGTTGATGCTGCAAAAACCAAGAGGTCGCGCCTAAACAAGAGCTCCGCAACTTGATCGACGTCATCTTCGACGTCATGGCCGCCGCCAAGATCGCGAGCCCTCGTTGAACCAAATGCGTGCAATCGAGTGAGAGACTCAATTACTTGATCGTAGAGAAAGATTAGCTCGCGGCTCATGATGGCGACCTCAAACCTTTGTCAAGCGCAAGTCTCCCTCAGGCGTGGTCTACTTTTGCCAGCGGAGTTTGGTGCGGTTGCCGTCATCATCGGTCTTAACAAAGCCAAAACGCAGAAAGCGTGCAACCATCGAACTCTTGTTATCTGATCGGACGTCGGTGATTATCGGCGCCCCGATTTCCTTCAACTTCGATATCAGAGCCGATGAGACGTGCTGACCACGGGCAGCTTTGGAAACACCAAGGTAGACGAGCGAAAGGGTTTCCTTGTCGTGTGGCTCAGCAAGTGCGTAGCCCACGATGTTGCCGCGTGCATCGACCGCGATCAATGACTGGCCACTCGCTACATATCGGGTGATGTATGCTGTGGTTTGCGGGCGAACGGCTGTCGGAACCTCTCGGGCTACCTCTGCGAAAACCAGCAGAATGCCAACCTCGTCGTCGGGAACAGCGATTCGATAGACCACATTTCCAGTTATCGTCGCGGCAGGACCGAATTCGGTAAAGCCCCCGAGTTGTTCAACTGGAATTAGATCCAATATCCTACCGATTTCGTCGCGTTCACCTTCGACAATTAGGTTGGCGATCACTCCGCCTCCCGGTAGAGAGTCTTGGCGATCGAAGACGATGGTGCAGCCCAGACCATTGATAGTTGCCTTGACCGCTCCGAGACTTTCCAGTGTTATATTTGGCGCGTGCAACATCGCTCGCATTGGTTATCGCTCCGCATGATCGCGACAGTCTGTCCTCGCTTTTTCTTACTTTCGTCAAAGCAGCACTGCTCCTTTGGAGATCAGATATGCATAAGCGGCTAATGCGACGAAAGCGCAAAACGCAAGCAGGTACACGATTGCAATCAGAACTGTGTGTCCGCGAAGCATCTTCAGCAGTCTTCGGTCATTCTCGCGGTGCTCGATCGTAAATGGACCGGGGAAAAGATCGAGTCGCCTAAAGCTTGAGAAGAGAAGATGCTGTTCGAGCAACATTAGAGCCCGCTCTGCAACATCAATCATCTGTCTGTTGCGACGGTCGAGTCCAAAGAACACGATCACGAGTAGTGCACCGGCGCATGGAGCTAGAATGCTCGGCAACACGCCAATCGAGCCCCTTTCTTTGATGAGGTAGAAGCACCCACCAAAAATGAACGGAGACAGAATTGCAAAGAAATGGAATAATTGAGTCCGCTGCCTCGCATGGAAATCGAAGTAGCGCCACGATAGCTCGAAGCGCATCTTTTCGAATTCCATCGTTGCGCGTGCATCCTCCGGTGGGGTGGACCGATTTAGAATTTCGGTAAGCGACATTCTTCACCAGGCATTTCGCGAGTGGTCTTCAGATAAAACGGCGGCGCATGCGAGCGTTAAGCTAAAGTCCACCAGCCCTTTCCTTTGTCCGCATTTCTAAACAAGCTATGCCGCTTTCGGTGCGCGCCCGAGTCTTCGCTATTCTCCTCCAGGGTTTTCCTCACGATAGCTTCAAAGTTTTGGGGCACACTCCTTCTGGCATCACGTCTTACTTGTTCTACCTTGACATAGAGATCCGATAAGGAGGCCTTGCCCTCAAGCTCCTTGAGTGCACGAAGAGTGTCGCTCAGCCATGTACCCTCCTCGATTTCAACCGGCTTCGTTGCACTGAGGGGCTTAGACCGGAATTCGTCTGCCCTTTCGAGCAGACTTACCTCCAATTTCCATAGTTTTCCCAATGCTTGTATCAGAGTGCTTTGTCGTTCCTCCAAGAACTGCACATTCCAAGTCCGGGTTTGCAAGACTGCTTGTGTTAGAGGAAATGGAGAGGAGCCGTCTTCGGAAGCGAAATACTGCGTCTTCTTCCGATCGAAATCCCAATTCGAGGCTTTAGTATTTATCCGTCGCGTCAGAAGAACAAGGTTGGCGAGGCGGTGGGTCCATTCCTTCCTCTCCTGCTCAGCAGGGAAGACTTGAGCCCAGGCGGACCCTTCATTTACGGTCTGCGGTAGCACATGTTCGATGGATACAATATCGTCGTACGTTGCGCCGCCACTAGAGAGGGCCTCGTCGAGGCGAAGAAGCACAGGCTTGCAAACCCGAGTTTTAGTGTACAGCGGACCGGACAGGGCTTCCAAGAACTGAAACTGCTCTATCTCGCTCAATTCGAGTCCAAACGTCGGGGCAGGCTTCTCTGGGCGAGGGTCGATCATGTCCATGACATCCACATTTCGGGCGATGCGGACGTTCACCTCGGCCCTGATGCAAAACAAAAAATAGGTCAGTCGCTCTAGATCAATCAAAAACTTTGCAATGAGGTCTCCATCTTGCATCTTCCAAAGACACAGGATCGCGGCAGGCACCCAATCTTTATTGTCCACTCTATCGAGGGACTGGACCGCTCGGTATGCCTCGAGTCCAAATCGATTTCGTAGAAGCTGTCGATTAGAGAGAAGTGAATATGCTTCGGCCAACGGCTCCAAAGTATCTGTCATAAACAGATCGGCATCACCCTTGAACGGCTTCACGTGGCTTGGGAAACCGTCTTCCAGCGCAACGCGGGGCTTGTCCCTCTCAAAGATCATCCTGATGTGACCGAACAGTTCGACCATTTTCTCTCGACCAAGGCGCTGTTCGATAGCTTCCCACCGACTTGCGAGATCTAGCTCTCTCGCTTGCCCCGCTCGATCAAGTAAGTCCGCTTTCAGAATGTCAGTTGCGGTAAGGTCGAGGCCTCTCGCATTCAATACTCTGAATATGCGGCGAGCCGACTCAGGAGTGGGAACGGCGACGGCAACGACGTAGCAGCGCTGTATTATGAACGCCACCAGCTTATTCCTGCGCTCTTCGTCCATTTTAATAAGTTGCCGTCTGAAGTAGCTCGCGTTTTCCGCTATGCGCTGCTGGCTGCCCTGAAGCTTGGTCGGGTCAGGCAATTCGTTGGTAGCGTCCGGAATCTGAATGAACTTCGAGAAGAAGGCTCGATCTTGAGAGCGGAGGAGCAGCCGATAACGATCAACTGTCCCGCTATCTGGATTTGCTCTCTGAAAAACGAAACTTCTGCGACTAATGCGGACCTCCTCACTTGAGGTGAGGTCTCGAAGAACGCTGATTAGGATCGTGAGGGTTGTGAGTCTTTGCTGCCCGTCGACTACTAATGATTTCGGGTCAGCGGGCGACTTTATTAGAACAATGCTGCCGAGGAAATAAACACCTCCGCTGATCTCCGTATTATCCATTGCCTCCAGCAGATCAGTTAATAGCTCAGTCGCTTGCTCCTCTTCCCAAGCATACGGTCTTTGATAGGGCGGAATTTCGAACCCGTAGCTGTCGCTGAAGATCTTTCCGATGGTTTGTTCGTGCGCTTCAATAAGTCCCAGTTGAACAGACACCTTGCCAGCCTCGCTCGATTAAGTTGATGTATGTTTATAAGTGACGGCTTCAGCGAACACGCCCTCACGGCCAGAACCTGTAGCCATAGTATTCAAAGATCTGCCTCTGCCGATCGTTCAGCTTCGCCTTCCATGTTGGCGTAGGTTGGAGTGCCACTCCATAATCCATACAGGCGCCATTCTCCTTTGCCATGATCGGTTCGAGAAGTTTGGCGAACTCGTTATTCCACCTTGTTGGTGGAAGAGTATCAGACGCTTGATAAAACGCGCTGGTAACAGCGTCAGCAAGTTGGGAGCCGGCGCATGAAGCGTGCGTGACCGCTTCGTTTAGGCGCCAATCCAGCACCTCCCATCGAATACTGCGTTTAGAAAGAACTAGGGTGTCGCTTTTGGATTGGACCTTAAGCAGCTCTTGGTACGCGGCCGTTTGTGAATAGGAATGCGTTTTCCGCTCGCTGTAGACAATCTTGAGGAGCCGGCCCTTTGCGCGTTCCTTCTTGGCATGGCGAAAGCAAAAATCGGTCACTCGTTCTAACAGCAAGCGGAGGCAGAAATTGTAGAACCATTGTCGCGACTGAACGCGCTCGGCATTGACGTTGCGATACCTACGCATGTTCTTCTTGTTAGATGCGAGTACGAATCCACGCAGAGGGAGTCGGGAGATTTCACTCAGCGCGGTACGCTTTTGTGTGGCCGTCAAGTATCTGTAGTGGAGGTCGGTGCGCTTGCATTGGGCCTTTGATAAGATTGCGCGTACCCAATCGATTGTTTGGGGTTCCAGCTCTGAGCGCATAACGACCGCACCGAGGCAAAGCCATTCCGTCGCGCCAGCAGGATCGATCGGGCGCACGTTTTTGAGCCCAGGATCACCCGCCTCGTCGATGAATGCCACGTAGTACGGATCTAAGACTTGAGTCGACATAGCACGCAACTATGGCGTGTCCGCAGCTCGCGGATCAATCCCATTGGCTTGATGTGCAGGGGCTATAAACAGAGATCCACAAAAGAGCAAAGATCGCTGCTCCGCAATCTAAGGGACTTTATCCACAAGAAGCCGGCGCACGCGAAGCTTGCGCTGATTGAGACACAAAGGAGGACACATAAAATCTATCTATCTAATATCGTTAACCTTTTCGGCCATAACTATTCCCTGCGCAGTGGTTTGACGGCTTATGCGTGCTCTCCCCGGAGACGAGTTCTGTCTTGCCTCCGTCACTTCCGCGAAAGTCACGGACGCGCCTCGGTCGAAGCGACGCCGCATTCGCGGGGCTTGACCGTAGCAACGACGGCCAGGACCACACGGTTTTGCCGTACGCAGGCTTCCCGCTCTGCCCCAGGGCGTCTTCGCCCAAGGGCCTGGCAGGCATCGAGCGCCGTTCGTACAACGCGGCTTGCGGGACGCTCACAGGGTTCGGCTCAATCCATCGCCCCGCCCTGCGTCTCACATCCGCGACGGCGCTGCCCAGCGTCCACCGCAGCCCGATCCGCGGTTCGTGACGACGTACGACCGCCCCTTGTCACGAGATCAGGATGGGGCGACAATGCGATAAATCAGAAATTCTGTAAAGGCGAATATTTTGGGATGTGACGGTTGACCGAGCGATGGGTGTTTCGCCCGTCGGGTGGCGCAAGGGCTTGTAGGTGTCGTAGGGTGGATTAGCGTCAGCGTAATCCACCACTGTCTGTCCCGCAGAAGCGGAAGAGGTGGGTTACGCCCTGCGGCCGCGCTTTGCGCGCCCACAGGGCTAACCCACCCTACGGGACCTTACCCCGCGTTCGGCTTCAGCCCCGCGGCCTGGATGCCCGCCACCGCGCAGGCCTCGTCATTGTCGGAGGTGTCGCCGGAGACGCCGACGGCGCCGAGCAGCGTCGCGCCGTCCATGATCAGGACGCCGCCGGGGACCGGCACCAGCGCGCCCTTGGCGATGGTGTTCACGGCGTCGATGAAAAAGGCCTGCTCCTGGGCGCGCTGGAACAGCGCGCGCGAGCCCATGCCCATGGCGAGCGCGCCATAGGCCTTGCCATGCGCGATCTCGCCGCGCATCAGGCTGGTGCCGTCCTGCGCAGCGGCGAGCTTGAGCACGCCGCGCGCGTCGAGGATGGTGACGACCAGCGGCTTCAGCTTGAGTTCGCCGGCCTTCGCGAAGGCGGCGTCCAGGATCTTGCGGGCGGTGTCGAGGGTGAGGTCAGCCATGGCTGGTTTCCTTTGCAGCAGTTGAGGTGGAATTGGTTTCAGTACGATCGAGGCTCATCGCCAGCACGCGCGCGACGTGAAGCGCCTCGCGCCGGGTGCCGTCATGGATCTGGTGGCGGCAGGAGGTGCCGTCGGCGACGACGAGAGTCGTCGGGTCTGCGCGCCGCACGGCCGGCAGCAGCGACAGCTCGGCCATCTCGATCGAGGCATCATAGGTGTCCGCGCCATAGCCGAACGCGCCGGCCATGCCGCAGCAGCTCGACTCGATGGTCTCGACCGCGAGGCCCGGGACGAGCCGCAGCACCTGCTCGACCGGCTTTTA